>JANOWZ010000582.1:0-8562 GCA_031418155.1 Deinococcales bacterium | reverse complement strand
TCTTCAATTTTTGCAGCGCGGTTGGTTCCTGGCCTTCGGGAACCAACCGCGCAAATCGAGATTTTATTTTTTGATTGGTTGAATTTTTTCCTCGCTTCGATAGGGCGAACATGGAGTTCACCCCTACGAGAACTGGTTTTCCGTAGGGGTGAGGCTTGCCTCATCCTTGCCAGAACAGCCAATGGTTCCCGATTTATTTTTGCAACCGTCTCCGTTTTGACCGCAACCAAAATCCTGCAAATCAATCCATCGCAACACTCGAGGAATCCCATGACCACCGCCAGCATTCGCAAACGCCGCCCGCCCAACACCGATCAGATCACTGCTGTCTTGATGATCTTGCCGTCACTGATCGCCATTGCGATTTTTGTTTACGTGTTTATTTTTCGCACGGCAGGACTTTCACTGCTCGCGGTCAATGACCTGTTTGTGATGGCCGGCCCGAAGAATTGGTTGGGTTTTCCGCAGGCCGCGTTTGTGGGCTTCAAAAATTACCTGGACCTTTTTGGCAATGATCGCTTCCGCGCCGATGTGGTCAATATGATTGTCTTTACCGTTCTGTTCGTCACCTGTTCACTCTCGCTCGGGTTGCTCTTGGCGGTGCTGATCAATGCCAGGGCGCGGCTCGAGGATGTCTGGCGCAACATTTTCTTCTTCCCACTGGCGCTTTCGTTGGTTGTCACTGGAACTGTTTGGCGTTGGGTCTTTAACAGCGCCAGCACCAGCAGCCTAGGGCTCGACTGGATCACCAACCCGAACACCGCGATCTTGACGATCATCATTGCGGCAACCTGGCAGATGAGCGGTTACGTGATGGCACTTTACCTGGCGGGCTTGCGTGGCATTCCCAGCGAGTTACAAGAGGCGGCTCGAGTCGATGGTGCAAGCGAAGCACAAATTTTTTGGCGCGTTGTTTTTCCGCTGCTCCGACCGATCACCGTCAGTGCTGCCGTGCTGCTGATTCACATCTCGCTCAAAATCTTCGACCTGATTTTCGTGATGACCGGCAATCCTGGCGGGCCAGGATTCTCAACCGACATGCCCGCGTTGTACATGTTCCAAGCAACCTTCAAGCAAGATTTGTATTCGAGGGGTGCGGCGATAGCGACCTTTATGCTGATTGTGGCAGCGGTCATCATCATTCCGTATTTGATCATCAGCAACCGAAAGACGGTGGAGGAATGACCCGCGTGAGCCAACCCATCTCGAGCCAGGCCGCTCAGAAACGCACGCTCTCACCGGGTCGGATTGGCTTGTACGCGCTGCTCGTCACACTCGCCGCGTTCTACTTGATTCCTGTCTACGTAGCGATCAACACCAGCCTGAAAACGTTCGAGGAAGTCTCGAGAACCAGCGCCTTTGATCTGGTGCGCGTGCTCAGTTTCGCCTCCTATCTCGAGGCTTTCACTGGACTGCAAAAAGGGTTATTCAACAGTTTGGCAATGGCGATTCCGGCGACGGTCATCAGCAGTTTGCTCGGATCGCTGAACGGCTACGTGCTGGCAAAATGGAAGTTTCGCGGAGCCGACACGATCTTCCCGGCGGTCTTGTTCGGCATGTTCATCCCGTACCAATCCATTCTGATTCCCCTGTTTCAATTCATGAGCGATATTCGACTCGCGGGCAGTATCTGGGCACTCGTGCTGGTTCACGTTGTCTACGGAATCCCAATCACCAGCCTAATCTTTCGCAATTTTTACGCCACCATCCCAACCTCCTTGCTCGAGGCTGCCAAGCTCGATGGAGCGAGCTTTTTCGGGATTTACCGGCACGTGCTTTTCCCGCTCAGCACCAGTTCGTTCGTGGTGGTGTTGATCTGGCAATTCACCAACATCTGGAATGATTTCCTGTTCGCCGTAACACTGACCAGTCCGGCGACTCAGCCCGTGACTGTGGTTTTACAGGGATTGGGCGCGGGACAGATCAGCCATTACGAGGTGCAGATGGCGGGCGCGATTGTCGCTGCGCTACCAACGTTGCTGATCTACATCGTGCTGGGACGGTACTTCGTGCAAGGTGTGCTTGCCGGTTCGGTCAAAGGGTAGTCCTAGAGCCTGTTTGGAATCATGCCTCACGGCATTCTCGCCAACCGACGAGCCATCAAAAGTGTCATCGCCGCGTACACCCAACCCGTACTGACCACCACCAACCGCTCAAAATCACACAACAACCGTCGATTCCGACACAACCAAGCGATTGTTCGTTCAACAACCCACCTTCTCGGAGCGACCTCAAAATCTGGCTTGCCAGGTTTTGAAATCCCACTCGTCAACTCGAGATCCCAACCCAATGCTTGCTTCATCCATAATCTCAATGGCTCACCACCAAAGCCCTGATCTGCCCAAGCCAGTTCAACCATGTCAAACACCTCATTTACCCGTTCAAGCCCAATCATTGCTGCTTTGGTTTCAGCCGTGTTCCCAGGTACGACTTTGACCAGCAACAACAAACCAAGCGTGTCCACCAGCAAGAATCGTTTTCGTCCATTGACCCGTTTGTACCCGTCAAAGCCTCGTTCTTCACCACCATGCAGGGCTTTGACACTTTGAGTGTCGAACACAACCGCGCTGGGTTGGGCATTTCGTTTCTCGAGCAGACGCAGACAAATCCGAAGTTCAGTGTTCAACTTTTCCCAGATTCCAAGTTCACAGAATCGACGGTGGTACTCGTAGATGGTCTGCCACGGTGGAAAGCTGTCTGGGAGTGCTCGCCATTGGCAGCCGGTTCGTAGAACGTACATCAGGGCGTTGAGGATGGTTTTCCATTTCCATTTTTGGCGGCGTGGGTTGCCGCGTTTGAACAGGTGAGATTTGAAGAATTTGCGTTCTCGCTTGGTAAGATCACTTGGGTAGGTTTTCATCGTGGTAGACGGAGCCTACCCGCTTTCGAATTATTTCAGCGGTTTGGTTGGTGTTCAAAAATCTCGTCCAGGACGATTCCAAACACGTTCTAGAATTGGCATTCCTGCAACGCGGTCGGCTACCAGATGATTTCTGTAGGCTTAAAGTCAGAGACGGCGGCCTGCTGGTGATCGCCGCGATAATCTTCTGCGAACTCGAGTGTTGCTTGAACCAGGATGCGAGCGTCACGGCGATCAGGAAAGCGGTCAGGGTTGCAGGCACGAGGATTTCCACGCGAATGTCTGCGGGCATGGGGATGCGAAAAATCTGGGCGAGTGCCAATCCGAGCAGCAGCAGGGTCAGGCCGGGTGCGACCAGCAACCATTTCAAATCGATGCGCCTCAGGTCCAACTTGTGGGGATTGTTGCGGCGCATTCCTCGAGTATACGAAGCACAGGCTCGGGCAAAGGTGCATTCGTTGGTTGATCTCATGGGATTCTCGAGTGGTGTGCCTATGCTCGCGGACATGCGCCTATTCTCAATGTTGTTGCTGATGGCCTGCTCGAGCACCATGGGTGTGGACATGATGGTAGCGAAGACCGCGCCATTCGCCAAGAACGCGAAACTCGAGGTGATCGCTATTGGTTTTGGTCTGGCCGAGGGCTAAGCAATGCGTTCGGGCGTGGTCATGAACAGGTTGTTCAGCGATTCCGAAAGTGTCGGATGCGCGAAGACAGCCTCTCGAATCTGGTCATGGGTCACGCCACCGATGATCGCCATCTGCAACACACTCATGACCTCACCGCCCTCAATGCCGAGCACGGTCGCCCCGAGCAGCAATCCTGTCTGCGCATCGACCACGGCTTTGATCAAGCCTCGAGTTTCATCGGTTTCAATCGCCCGGGCCACCCGAGTCATTGGCAGGCGAAACACCAGCACGTCGCGTCCGCTGGCTCGGGCTTGGGTTTCGTCGAGTCCAATCCGGGCGAGTGGCGGGTCGGTGAACATCGTGTACGGCACGAGCCGGTTCGCGGTGCTGCGGGTCGCGCCGTGCAGCAGCCGGTCTCGAACGATGCGGTAATCGTCGTAGGAGATGTGCGTGAAGGCCGGACCACCTTTGACATCACCGAGCGCGTAAACGCCCTCAACGCCCGTTGGATGGGTCAAATCCAACCGAATTACACAGGTGAGTGGACTTTCTCGATGCAGGCCGACGATGGCATTCGCCTGTACGTCAACAACCAACTTGTGATCGATCATTGGGCTCCATCGCAGCTTGGTCCGGAATACACCGGCAAGATCAGTTTGACCGCTGGGCAGAAGTACGATCTCAAGCTCGAGTTTTACGAGGGTGGTGGCGGGGCTGGCGTGCTCCTGCGTTGGGCGCATCAGTATCAACCAATTGAGGTCGTTCCAACCACGCAACTGTACCCGGCGGTCGCTGCAATTCCGAAATGGACACTCAATCCAACATCACTGGAATTCAATGGTACGGTCGGCAGCACGCCAGCCAGCAAAACCTTCACGATCACCAATACAGGTGGAGTTCATGCCGTGTTTGGCATGGGCAGCAGCAACAATTCGCTGGTCACGGCAACCGGTTACTCCCCTTCATTGGCTGTTGGCGCTTCGACCACAGCAACGGTGATCGTCGGTCAATGTACAGCGGTTGGCACAACAACGGGTCAACTTGCCGTTGATGGTGGCGGAAGCAACGCAACCGTGGCAATCACTCGAGTTTGCGGCGATCAGCCAACAACCCCGCCACCTCCCACTACTCTCTCGAGCATCACCATGTCCTCAAAGGGTCGCATTTTGATCTCTTGGCCTGAAGTGACCAATGCAACCCAATACGACTTCCAGGCAAAATTTGATGGTGCTGCGATCGGTGTGTCCGGTCAAGCCCCGAACCGTGGTGGCGCGAATGGCGCTGCGGTTGCCACGTTCATCAGCAATGCCGATGCCGCCGACAAGCAAGGCAAGGAGATTTGCTTCTCGATCCGGGCCAACAATGCGGGCGGTTCGAGTGGATTCTCAGATTTCGCCTGCACGACCTACAAGTATTACGCTGCCGGTCTGACGGTTCAGTCCGCAACGGACATTCCGCAGTTGACCCTGAAGTAACCCGTTCTCGGAGCCCTCCAGTTTGGAGGGCTCTTTCTTTTGGAGATCCCATGATCTGGCGTTCGAGTTTGTTCTTGGCTGGGCTGGCGCTGATCGTGTGTCAGCAATCCCCGGTCAGTCCCGCTGTCAATGGTCTCGAGTCCGTCGTCTCGGGTGTCGCCACAAACGCCCTGAACGGTCAGGATCAGGTTCGGGGTGTGAAACTCAAGATTTTAAGCGTCACTCGGGCCGGGTTGCCAGTTGATTTCTCGAGCCCAATCGTTCGCACCGGCCATCAAGAGGTCAAACACTGGGTCTTTGATGTCGTAATACGCATCGGCGTCATTTGGAAAATACCGGGCCAGTTGACGTTTGATCTCGGCGTAGGCATCTCGAGCATCGTCATGGGACCGCAGGTAATCACGGCACAAGAGCGCGTACCGCCAGTTGAAACGGCCTTGAATGCGCAGGTGAATGTTGGCGGCCCGAACCTCGTCCCTGCACACCCGTTTCTCGAGTTCGCTGGCAGGCAAGTTCATGCCGGGTGGTGTGTGATCGCACATGGGATCGCGCCAAACGAACCCGACAGCCTCAAGGCTGGGACGCAAATCGGGTTCAAGGCTCGAGACACTCACCTGCATGTCGATCACGTCTTTGGCGGCCAATCCTGGCACGCTGGTCGAACCGATGTGATGAATGGCGAGCACTCGAGTTCCCAAAGCGCCACGAATTCTGGTGGCAATCATGGCGAACTCGAGCGGCCATTCTGGGTTGTATGAAACGATTTTGATCACGCTGAATGATTATGCTTTGACGCGAACGCTGCCCCGACCGCGTGACCAACCAAGCCCAAAGCCGATGATCAGCCCGACCGCGAGCGGAACCAGAATCAGCAAGGCAAGCAGTTGCGCGTTGACCGTGCCGCCGAAAAAGTAGAAGAACGGATTCCAGAACAGCACCACAACCAGCACGATGATCGCCACGAGTCCAATCAAAAGTAAGAGGTTTCTCATGCCTCGAGTATACGCGGTTGGGACATGTAAAGTTTCGTGAGATGATTCACGGTATGCAAGATGTCATTATTTTGGGTGCGGGCGTGATCGGCTCGAGTGTTGCGTATCACTTGGCAACTCGAGGAGCGCGTGTGCGGGTTCTGGAGCGTCACGATAGGCCGATTGCTGGATTCGATGCGCCCTCGAGCACGGCGCGGGCCACGGGCGGTTTCAGGGTGCAATACGGCACGAAGATCAACACGCAATTGTCCTTAATTGGTCGGGAGATGCTGCTCGAGTTCGAGAACTTGACCGGCGTGAATCCGGGTTATCGGCAGTGCGGTTACATTTTCATGGCCAGTTCCGAGGCGCATTTGCATGAATTGCGGACCTCGCTCGAGGTGCAACGGACAGCGGGCCTGACCGTTTCGCACGAGGTCAGTCTGAGTGATATTGCGAACCTCAACCCGGCTTTGAATCTCGAGAGCGTGCTTGGTGGCACGTTCTGTCCGTGGGATGGCTTTATTCGTCCGCTCGAGATTTTGCGTGGTTTTCGTGAGGCTGCCGAACGCGCTGGCGCAATTTTTGAGTACGGCGTTGATGCGCGGCTGGAGCTTGCAGGCTCGAGGGTCACGGGTGTTCGCGCCCAAAACGGTTCGATCTCGAGCGATATTGTGGTCAATGCGACAGGAGCCTGGGCGGGCGAATTGATGCGACAGGCTGGCCTCGAGCTTGAGGTGCAACCGTCGCGCCGTCAGGTCGCCAGTACCGTACCAACCAACGTGTTGCCTGAAGACATGCCGATGAGCATTTTCGTCGATGATGGCTTTCACCTGCGCGTCCGCGATGGCCGCGTGATCCTGCTCAAACCGGCGCAACCCCAATCGACTCAGGCCGCGCACGAAAATTCGTTCAGCCTCGAGTTTGATCCAACATGGTTGCCCGATGTGCTCGGATCGGCACACGCTCGGGTTCCGGTTTTGCGAGACGTGCCCATTGATCCTGAACGCTGCTGGACCGGCCTCTACGAGATGAGTCCCGATACGCACGCGCTGCTCGGACGCGCCCCGAAGCTCGAGAACCTGTACCTGGCGAACGGCTCGAGCGGTCACGGCACGATGCACTCCCCCGCCCTGGGCAAGTTGCTCGCCGAGATGATTCTGGATGGCAAAACTTCGAGCTTGGATGCGCACATGCTACGCCCCGAACGCTTCCTCGAGAACGATTCGGTACGAGGCTCGAGCCTGATTTGAGCGTCTGGAATCCGGTGGCGCATCGGGGTATTCTTTGCCGTGCCTTCAGAACCATTTTTTCCCAGCGGTCACATCGAGGTTGTTTGCGGCCCGATGTTCTCCGGTAAATCCGAGGAATTGATCCGCCGCATCACCCGCGCCCTGATCGGTAAGCAGCGCGTGTTTGTCTTTAAACCAGCAATTGACAACCGCTACCACGTCACCAAAGTTGCCAGTCACGCGGGCCGTACCGTGGAAGCGCGGGCCGTGGCGAACACGCTCGAGATTCGGGCATTTCTGGGCTTATCACCGGAGGCCGCATTGTTTGGCCTCGAGACACCACCGGACCCGCAACGCGCCCTGCCGGATGTGGTCGCGTTTGATGAGGCACAATTTTTTGATGCGGGCCTTGTGCCGCTCGCGCTAGAGTTGGTCCGGGCCGGAGTGCGCGTGATCTGCGCCGGATTGGATTTGGATTTCCGCGCCGAACCGTTCGGTGTGATGCCGCAACTCTTGGCTCGAGCCGAGCATGTCGAGAAGTTGACGGCGGTCTGCGTGAATTGCGGTGCGCCCGCAACCCGCACGCAGCGCCTGGTCAACGGTTCGCCCGCACGCTTTGATGATCCGGTGATCATGGTCGGCGCATCAGAATCATACGAACCCCGTTGCCGTGCCCATCACGAGGTGCCACGCAACAGCCAGCACGCGCCAGAACAAAGCTCGAGCGTCAATCAAAACCCAAGCCAGAGCAACCGCGAGCAATCCTAAACGCATCCGATCTCGAGCCTGTTCTCTGCAGCCTGACTCGAGCCTCAAATCCCGTTCGCCCTCTCGTACTTTATTCTCGAGGTGACATGAAAAAGGTTGGCATTATCGGTTGCGGCAATATTTCTGGCGCGTACTTAACGCACGCCGCGATGTTCGAGGCGTTTGATGTGGTCGCGGTGGCCGACCTGGATTTGGACCGTGCGAAAGCTCGAGCCCAAGAATTCAATATTGCGAAGGCGTGCAGCGTGGATGAGTTGCTGGCGCTCGATGAGGTGGATTTGGTCATCAATTTGACGATTCCGGCAGCGCATGGCGACCTCGGTTTGAAAGCGCTTGCGGCGGGCAAACATGTGTACAACGAAAAACCATTGGCGATTGAACTTGCCGAGGCCAAAGCCATGCTCGAGTTGGCCCGCAGCAAAGGCTTGCGGGTCGGTTGCGCCCCGGATACCTTCCTCGGTGCTGGCTTGCAAACAGCTCGGGCCTTCGTGGATTCAGGCGGGCTTGGTGAACCGGTCGGAGCGCACCCCATTATGGTTTAAAAACGACCCGAAAAATGGCATACCGAACCAGAATTTTTATTAAAACCCGGCGCGGGACCACAGTTAGACAATGGACCCAACAACA
>JANOWZ010000581.1:0-2398 GCA_031418155.1 Deinococcales bacterium | reverse complement strand
ACGGGCGCACTCGAGGCTTTTGAGGCGTTTCGCACGGTCTTACGTGACGAGCTTGGTCTGGAACCCACACCTCAGACCCTGGCGTTGGCCGAACGGGCGCGGCTCGAACCGATCGGTCTGCCGAAAGTGCGAAACCCGCGCCTGCCTTCCTTACCGGCGCTGTTGCTTGAGGGTCGCATGGTGGGTCGGGTCGGTGAGTTCGTGTGCCTGGTCGAGGCGTACCACTCGAGCGCTCAGGGTCAACCGCGCTTGGTCACGGTCACGGGTGAACCCGGCATCGGCAAGACACGGTTGGTCACGGAATTCTTGACGTGGGCCTCCGGTCAGGGCGCGTCCTTGTTGCGCGGTCGCGCCTTTGAGACGGGTGGCGACCTCGCCTATCAGCCGTTCACCGATGCCATTCGTCGCGTCCTGCGCAGCGAACCCGATCCGAAAACACTGCTCAGTCCAGTTTGGTGGGCGGAACTCTCGCGCTTGCTGCCAGAACTCCTCGAGCGTTTTCCCGACCTGCCCACGCCCGTCTCGGACACCGCCGTGGCCCGCACGCGGTTGTTTGAGGCCATCACCCGATTGGGCCTGAGCTTCGCGGCCCGAGGACCACTGGTGGTCTTCCTGGATGACCTGCAATGGGCAGACGAAGCCTCATTGGAGTTGATGGCTCACGCCGTGCGCCGCTGGAGCGAAGAGGAGGCCACCGTCCTGACCGTCTTCACGGCACGGTCTGAAGCCCTGACCGCCGCCAGCCGTTTGCAGGCGTGGTTGACCACCTTGGGCCGCGAGTTGCCCGTTGTTTCGCTTGATCTCGAGGTCCTGTCATTGCAGGACACGGCGCGACTGGTTGAAGGCTTCGGTGGGGCCAGCGCAGATTTTGCGGCCTGGTTGCATCAGGAAACCGGTGGGCAACCGTTGTTCATCGGTGAAACCCTGAAATCCTTGGCGGAACGCGGCCTGATCGCCCCGGACACGAACGGTTGGCGGGTTGTGCCTCAAATGCTCGAGGGGCACGACGCGAACGTGCCGGGAGTGCGGGCCGTGATCGAGGCGCGGTTTTCAAGGCTCTCAAACGATGCCCGTACCCTGCTCGAGGCGAGCGCCGTGCTTGGGCAGGGTTTCGGCTTTGATGGCGTGCGTGCGGTTGCAGACCTGAACGAACGCGAGGCGCTCGCCGCCCTGGATGAACTCTTGCGCTCGAGGTTGCTGCTCGAGGCCAATTCGCAGTACGCCTTCTCGCATGACCGGGTGCGCGAAACCGCGTATGACGGTGCGGGCGATGCGCGTCGTCGGATTTACCATCGGCGGGCGTATCGGTTCCTTTCGGGCACGCAGGCCTCAGCGGCGGCGCTGGCTCGGCATGCCTTGGCCGCACAGCTGTGGATCGAGGGTTTTCAGGCCAGCGTGCTCGCCGGGGACCGGGCGGCAGAGGTCTACGCCTGGCGCGAATCGAGTGAGCATTTGGAACGCGCCCGCGCAATCCTGCGCGATCAACCCGATGGTGTGGATGTCAGCCAACACGTTGAACTGCTCGATTTGGCGCAAGTGTACGGCAAGCTCGTCAACCGTTACCGCACCCTGAACGAACCGCAGGCCGTCGAACCGTTGGTGGACGAGGTTTTGAAGCTCTCACGGCGGCTTCAGAGTCCGTGGTTAGAGGCGCACGCCCACCTGTTCAAGGCGGACATGCTCGATTGGATCGACCTTGAGGGCTCATTTGAACTGCTCGATCAAGCACGGCAAATTTTTGAACGCACCGATGACCGTGAGGGCCTGTTCGAGATTGAATTGCGTCAGGTGCAAAAATTGCACACTGGGCAGCAGCATCCCGCCAGCTTAATCATCGGCAAGCTCGAGCAGATGTTGCCGGTGGCGCAAGTGATGGGGGCTGGTCCGCACCGTTGGGTGTTGAATGCGCTCGCAGATTCCCAGCAATCCTTTGGTCAGTGGATACAGGCCAGCGAACGTTGGCGGCAACTGCTCGAACTCGAGCAAAACCACAAGACAGACACGGCATATGTGCTCGAGAACCTTGGCTTATGCCAACTCAACCTTGGCGATTTGTCGGCTGCACTGCCCAACCTGCTCGAGTCGTACCGCATCAAAGTTGAAATTGATGACAATCCAACCTGGATCGGCATGGCCGCCAGTTACCGCAGTTACGGCCTCCTGGAATCGGGCGCAATCAATGAGGCCCTCGAGTTGACCGAAGCGGCGTTCGCTCTGCGGGAAAAGGCGACCTCGCGCCACGCCGCCGAATTTGGCTTGTCCCTGGGCATGGCCCAAATTGCCGCCGGAAAGTACGCCGAGGCGCAAGTCCCGTTGCAGGATGCGGTGGACAGGATTTTGCAACTTGGCGAGGTCGAACAACAGATTTATGGTCGCACCTTTCGGGATTTTCTCGAGA
>JANOWZ010000580.1:0-12640 GCA_031418155.1 Deinococcales bacterium | reverse complement strand
GCGAATGGAGCGGCAGCGAAAAGGACTGGAAGACCTGGCAAGACAAGGACCTGACCAACTCCGAATTGAACAAGAAGCCAAACGGTACGGGCGCGTACTCGTTCGTCAGCCGCACCCCGAACCAGGCCGTCTTCAAGGCGTTCGCCGGTTACTGGGGCGGCGCACCAAAGATCGAAAACGTCATCATCCAGAAGGTCGATGAGTTGGCGACCCGAGTGCTCGCCTTGAACAAAGGCGACGCCGACATCGTCGGTGTGGGCAGCCGTGCGAACCTCAAGCAGGTTCAGGGCCAACCCGGCGTCAAGGTCCTCGATGACGTGCCCGCTGCGGTCGCATCGGCCGTCTTCTTGAACCAGGACATCAAAGACGCCAAGGAACTCGGTTCCGGCAAGCTCGACGGCAAGGGCATCCCGGCCAACTTCTTCGGTGATGTCAACGTCCGTAAGGCCTTCAACTACTCGTTTGATGGCAAGAAGCTGATCGATCAGGTTTACCTCGGTAAGGGCGAGAACCGCACCATGGCGCTGCCCACCAACTACCTTGGATATGATCCGAAGCTGCCGATGTACTCCTACAATCCCGAGAAAGCCACCACGCTTTTCAAGAAGGCGTTCGCCGGTCAAGTCTGGGAGAACGGTTTCACCATCAACCTGACGTACAACACCGGCAATGTTGCACGCCAAGCCATCGCCGAGATCTTGAAGGCAAACCTCGAAAAGATCAATCCGAAATTCAAGGTTAACGTCAATGCCATTGCCTTCAGCGAACTTCTGAAACTGGCCGACACGAGCAAGCTCGCCGTCACCATTGGAAGCTGGTTGGCAGATTACCCAGACACCGATAACTTCATCCGCACCTTCTACCACTCGCAAGACGGTGCCTTCAAAGGCCGTTTGAATTACAAAGACGCACAGATGGACAAGCTGATTGACCAGGCGAATTCGACCTTGGACAACGCCAAGCGTGCCGCACTTTACAAGCTCGCCGGTCGCCGCGCCTACGATCAAGCGCCGTTCATCATCTACCCGATTGCCGTGGGCTTCCTGACGTACCGCGATAACATCAAGGGACTCGAGGAAAACTACAACGGTGGCGTTTCTGGTTCGTTCGGAACGTACTGGAAGAACCTCTCGAAGTAAGCTTTTCGCCGCGTGGTGAGAATATTCTCACCACGCGGCTTCTCATGCCTGTGCAAACCATTTCAAATCAATAAACCTCGAGATGAATAATCGTTCGCCAATCCACCCCATCCACAAATCGAGAATCCGAAGTTCGAGAAGGGAACAACAGTGCTGACTTTTGTGCTGCGCCGACTGCTCAGTTTGCCGCTTGTGATGCTGGCCTTAACAGTCGTCATCGTCGGACTGATGCAACTGCTTTCACCGCAAGAACGCGCCGTCAGTTTCGTCACCAACGAACGTCAGATGGGCAACCTTGACAAGATCATCAAAGAGCACGGTTTGGACCAACCGTTTTACATCCAGTATGGAAATTGGTTAAGCGAAGCCGTTCGAGGTAATCTAGGGTATTCCAAAGCCTCGAACAAACCGGTGATTGAGACAATAATTGAACGTTTCCCAGCCACGTTCGAGTTGGCGCTCTTTGCTTGTATTCCAATCATTGCCCTTGGTATTTGGTTGGGCACGCTGATGGCATTACGCAAAGACAAATTGGTCGATCAAGTCATGCGTGTCTTCACCGTGATCGGCAACAGCCTGCCGACGTTCATGGTTGGTATCGTACTGTTGGTCATTTTCTATGGCGTGCTCGGCTGGTTACCCGCCACCTCGCGTGTCGATGCCATTCTTGAGATTACCAATCCAGTCCCTCGAGTTACAGGGTTCATCACCATTGATTCGATCCTTGCGGGTCAATGGGTGGTATTGGGAGATGCCTTGAGGCACATGGTACTACCGGTGATCACGCTCAGTACAGTCCTAAGCGCCGCGACCACCAAAGTCATGCGGGCGCAGATGCTCGAGGTCCTCAAATCTGATTATGTACGGACCGCCCGCAGCAAAGGACTTTCAGAATCCACCGTGAACTTGAAGCACGCACGCAGCAATGCACTGTTGCCAATTGTCACGCTGGGCAGCTTCGTGGTCCAAGGCCTGATTGGCGGTGCCGTCATCACCGAAAGCATCTTTGCTTACCCCGGTATCGGTTCATGGGGCGCGACCGCAGCCGTGCGTCTTGACTACCCAGGCATTCTTGGTTTTGCATTGCTCAGCGCCATGATTACGGTTTTTGGCAACCTGTTGGCCGACATCCTTTACGGTTTCTTTGACCCGCGTGTGAGGTTCGATTAAACATGACGACTCTAACTGCTCCAGCCAAACCCGCTGCTACTGTCGTTCAGGAAAATTTCTGGAATTCACGGGTCATGCGTCGATTCCGCCGCAACCGACTGGCTGTGACTGGCTTTTTCATTTCTTTGAGTTTCGTGTTGATTGCGATTTTTGCGCCTTTACTGGCTCCACCCCGAGACAATTGCCTACGCGATTTCGAGGTTCCAGAGGGCTCAAGCGTCTACAACCCGACCGGTGCTCTTTTTTGGAAAGCACTGTTTGTTCCACCTCAAAGTTGTTTTTCAATCAACCGGATCAGTTTTAGTTCAGTGCCAACACCGCCAGGAGTGGATGGGGCAATTCTAGGCACCACCACCGGCTATGATATTTTTTATGGCTTAGTCTGGGGCACTCGTACTGCTTTTCAGCTTGCGGTGTTGGTCGTTGGAATGACGGTCTTTATTGGATTGGTGGTTGGCAGCATTGCAGGTTACTTCGGTGGCTGGTTGGACAACTTATTCATGCGTGCGGTTGATATTGTGTTTGCGTTTCCGAGCCTGATTTTAACGGTTGTGATCGCTTCGATTCTTGGCAAGGGTTTGGATAAGATCGCCTTGGCATTCATTATTGTGGGTTGGGCCGGGTATGCACGTGTCGTTCGTGGTGAAATCCTGAAAACCCGCGCCCTCGAGTTTGTGGATGGGGCCAGGGCAATGGGTGCGAGTAACTTTCAGATTATTTTTCGTCATGTCTTGCCAAATTCTGTAACCACTCTGATCGCATTGGTGGTGCTGGATTTTGGTACGGTTCCACTTCAAGCGGCGGCCCTGTCCTTCCTTGGTCTTGGCACACCTCCAGGATATGCCGACTGGGGTCAGATGGTCTCGTTTGCTCGAGCCACCATGATCGGCCCTGTGGGGCAACCATTGGCGTACTGGTTTTCTTGGTTTTTCCCCGGCCTTGCGATCCTGATGTTCGGCTTGGGTTGGAGCTTGCTCGGTGATGCTTTGCGTGACGCGCTCGATCCTCGAGAAAAATAAATTCAAATCAATTTTTGAGCGGGGCGAATTCAAGGTTCGCCCCGCTTCCTATTCCGGCCCGATCTGCGGCAGTGTCCGCAGGATCACCCGTGCTGGCGCTCCATCGGCCCGCTCGAGTTTCAACGGCAGGCAGATCAGTTCGTAGCGTCCTGCGGGCACGTGCTCGAGCGCCAGACCTTCGAGGATGCAGACTCGAGCAGCGGCAAAGGCTTTGTGTCCGGGCAGGTTTTTGCTGGTCAGCGCATCGACGCTGGGCGCGTCCGTACCGAAGAGCTTGATGCCGTGCTTGCACAGGCATTCGGGAAGGCTCGGGTCAACAATCGCGTACTCGCGTGGAAACTCGAGCCATTTGTCCGGCTGACCGGTATTGAACAAAACCTTCGTAACGCCCTCGAGATTCACACCTTCAAGCAGTGCCGGTGTGAGCGTTCGTGAATCCCGAGCATCAATAACGATGCAAATTCCGATCCAGGTCTTCAATGGCACCTCATCCAAGCGCAGACCATTCTCGAGGTAATGCCAGGGTGCATCGACGTGCGTGCCGGTGTGCGTGCTCATTGAAATTGAGCCCAAATTCACGCTCGAGCCGTTGCGGATGCTGGCGGTCAGGCCGTACTCGACGGGGGTGTCTCCGGGCCAGTTGGGAAGCTTGTTGGAGATGGTGCGGGTGGCGTCGTAGATGCCCAAATGCATTCCAGAATTCTACGCTCGAGGATGAGGGTAAAACAAAAAACCCCGCCAATTGGCTTGGGGTTTTTGTTGGTTTGTATTGGGGTTGGTTTTACCCGTGTCTGGTGACCCGTGATTCAGTTCGATTCGAGCAGGTTGCGAATCAGTGGCGTTTGGCGTTGCACCAGGTAACGTGCGATTCCGGCGCTCGAGCCGCCCTGCATGACCAGCGCAAGCGAGAAGCGATCGTTCACACTGAAGAGCAGGATGTTTTTATTCAGGTACTCGAGGGTCACGCCTTGCAGCCCGCCGTGTCCGAGTTGTTCGCCAAAAACGGTGGAGATCGAGACGAGGGTGCGGCAGTACGTGGCAAAGAGGTTCGGATCGGTGATGACCTGTCCGACACTCGAGATGGTTTCGCCGGTGCGGTTCATGACCAACAGCGCAGTTTCGATCTCGGTTTTTTCGAGGAACGGCTCGAGGTGGGCGCGGATGCCTGCGGCGGTGTAACCGCCCGTGTTGGCCGGTGGTGCAACTGGGGCCATCGCTGGAACATTTGCCAATGGTGGGATGCTCGGCTTGATCGGTTCTGGAGCAAACAGGTCATCGGTGGTCGTTTGACCGGTCAGTGAACCAGCGCTCGAGCCTGGATTGCTTGAGACAGAACTGCCTGAGGCGGCACTCGAGACGTAGTTTGCGGCGACCGGTTCAGCCTTGACCGGTTCTTTGAAGGCCACCGGCTCGGGTTGCTTGACCTTGATCGAGGCGAGGGCGCTGTCGATTTTGGGGAACAAATCCTCGGGCGTGAACGGTTTGGTCACGACGCTGGCGGCTCCGACGGCACGCGATTGGGCGAGGACGTGATCGTCGACGATACCGGAAATCAGGATCACCGGAATCTCAGTGAATGGTTCGGTGTTTTTGAGCATCTGACAGAACTCGAAACCGCTCATTCCTGGCATGACCACATCGGTAATCACCAGGTCCGGGCGTTGCAATGTGACCTTCTCGAGGGCCTGCTCTGCGCTGCTCGCGGACACCACTTCGAGTTGGCGCGGTGCGAGCACGCGCTCGAGCGCCTTGCGGACGCTCACGCTGTCATCCACGACCAGTACTCTTGTCATTTGTTCACCTGTCCTTTTGGTTGTTGTTCCCTTGATTGGATTTGGCTGGATTGAATTTGTTGCTCGAGGATCGCCGTTCGTTCGCTTGGGTTGTTCATCAGGCGCTCCAGGTCAGAAGGATTTGATTGATGGGTTTGTTGATGCTGACTTTGATCGCTTTGCCTTCATCTTCTGAAAGTGGCGCGAGGGCAAACTGTCCGCCTTTGTGGTCGCTGGCAGCGAGGAACGCGGCCCGCAGTGCGTCTTCGCCTTGCAGTCCTGTCCATTCGACGTGCGCGAGCCTGCCGCGTGTGAAATAGAGTGTGCCGGTTTCGGGTCCGCATTTAACGTTCATGCGGCTGTACTCGGCGACGGTCGCCATCATTTCGACGGCGCGAATGAAGCCTCGGTTGGTAAATTCAAAGTTGCCGCTGACCGGTGGATCGGCGAAGGCATCCTGGCTGATGGCGAGGTCGGCACTGGCGGTGATTCGCTCGAGGGCGGGTGGTGCTGGTATTTCGATTTCCGGGCCGGACATGATGCTTGGCGGTTCATCCGGGATGAATTCACCGAGTGAAGTGTCGATCACTTCGGGCATCAGGGGGGCGGACAGGGTTGGCTCAAGTAGGGTTGGCTCGAGTAGGGTTGGCTCGAGTAGGGTTGGCTCGAGTTTTGCTACGGCGACCAGTGCAGGGTTGCGGATGCTGGTGATGATTTCCATCTCCAGGCGCGGTTCTTCATCCTCGAGCGTGCCGAGTTCACTGGCATCGATCAGGTCGGCGAAGCCATCGTCGGCGGCCTCGCGTTCGGCAATCTCGAGCATGGTGCGGGCCTGGATTTGCGTGGTGGTGATGCTGAGTTCCGGGTAAACCTCGCCGGTTCCGGTCACGGAGAATTCTCCGGACTCAAATTCAGCGCGGCGCGGCGCGGGGTACTTGCCGGTCAGTCGCACCTGTTGCTCGGGCGTAAACGCGGGTTGCTCATCGGCGAGCAGGCTTGGCAGGTTCTCCGGTGAGATTGCTCCGGGCTCGAGGCCGAGCAGCAGTTCACTGCGGTGAATGATTTCGTGGTTGCTGGCGTTGGGCGGCATCAGGACATCGTTCGGTCCAAGGTTGCTGGCGTTATTGGCGAGCAGCACGAACACGGTGTCATTGGTGGAGCCATCCTCTCGGACGATCTCGAGGAGTTCGTGACCGGACATGTCGCCCAAATCTTCTTTGGAGACGATCAGGTCTGGCCGTTCGCGTTCAAGCATCGTCAGGGCGTACAGGCCGCTCGGAGCGTGCTGCGTGTACAGACCCGCACGGGTCAACTCATCGCAAAGCTCGAGGGTTTCTAAACTGGAATCCATCACAACGAGCGCTTTCACGCTTGCACCATCGCTTTCTGTCGCAGGTCCTGTTTCACGCCGCCCAGGAACTTCTCCAGTTTGGCATCATCGAGCGGTTTGGTTAGGTATTCGTTCACGCCCAACTCAATGGCCAGTTGCGCGTGCTTGTCGCTGGCGCGGCTGGTGAGCATGGCGACGGGCAGGTTAGAGAGGGTTTTGCGGCGTCGAATTTCTTCGGTTAGCTCGAAACCGTTCAAGCGTGGCATCTCAAGGTCGGTGATGATCGCGTCGAAGCTGTGCTCGCTCAGGAGGTCCAGGGCTTCCTGGCCGTCGGCGGCGGTGGTCACAGTGTAGCCGTTGCGCTTCAGGGTTTGCGAAACCACCCGGCGCACGCTCAGGCTGTCATCCACAAGCAGGATGCGCAAGCTGACGTTGGCTTGGGCGGGCTTGTTTTCGATTGGTGCGTTTTTCTGCTCGAACGGTTGTTGCACCGCATTGATACGACCCGCTGCACCCTCGAAGTCCATGCCGAGTGCGAGGCGGGCGAGGCCGCTCGGATCGAGCACCAGGATGACCTCACCATCGGAGTTGACGGTCGCACCGGAAAGGTGCTCGAGGTTGGTCAGTGGCTCATCGAGCGGTTTGACCACTGTTTGTTCCAGGCCCAAGAATTCGGTGACACGAACCGCAACTTTTTCGCTACCGACCTCGAGCACCGCGACGTTGGCGAGCTTGCCTTGCGGCGTGAGGGGCAGGTTCAGGGTTTCTTCGAGGTTGACCATCGGGATCAGTTCCGCACCGATCAAAACGTGCGGTTGACCCTCGAAGGTTTGCATCGCGTCCAATGGCACGGCACGCAGAGCGCGAACGGCATCCCTGGGTGTGGCGAAGATTTGGAATCCCGCCTGGAACAAGAGCACATCCGAAACCACCAGCGTCAACGGCACGCGCAGGGTCACGCGGGTTCCGTAACCAGGTTCGCTCGAGACGGTGACTTCACCTTTGAGTTTGCGCAGCGCAGCGAAGACAGCATCCATGCCGACACCACGTCCGGCCTGTTCGGTGACGACCTCTTTGGTTGAAAGTCCTGGCAGGAAGATCAACTCGAGCGCCTGCTCGTCGCTCAGGCGGTCCACATCGGCCTGGGATCGCAAGCCTTGGCTGACGGCTTTGGCACGGACTTTGGCGACGTTGATGCCTTGACCGTCATCTTGCACTTCCAGGTAAACGAAGTTGCCGCGTTGGTATGAGCGAATCTTGATCGTGCCTTCGCGTGGTTTGCCTTTGGCATGGCGTTCGTCGCTCGATTCCAAGCCGTGGGCCACAGCGTTGGTCAGCAGGTGAATCAGTGGGTCGCCCAGACCTTCGAGTACGACGTTATCGACTTGGACGTTCTCGCCGATCAGGTCAAGCTGGAATGCTTTTTCGCTCGAGAGTTGACGCGCCTGGCGCTTTAAACGGGCAAACAGACGGCCCATCGGCACGAGGCGCATCTGGGAGACATCGCCGCGCAAGTTTCGGGTGAGTTTGCCGAAACCTTCCGTCTCACGGGTCAGATCGGCGTTGGTGGCACTGAACTGCGTGTGCAACTCGCCGAGGTCGTTTGCCATCTCTCCGACGGAACGGGCGAGAATATTGAGATCGTCGTAACGGTCAAACTCGAGTTCGGAGAACATTTCGCTGGCACTGCGGCCCTTACCGATGCTCGGGTTGGGTGAGTCACCGGATTGTTCGTTGACTTCCAAATTCGAGAGGCGCGGGTTGAGGTAACGTTCGGTGAAATCGAGCGCGGCCCGCTCGAAGCGTTTTTTGGTGTCCTCGAGTTCGGTGCTGATCTCGTCAAAACGGCGCACAAGGCGCTCAAACCGCCCGCGAGAGATCACGGCCTCGCCGGTCAGGTCCATCAGGTTCTCGAGCTTCTCGAGCGGGATGCGAAGGCTGGCTTTCGATTCGGCTTTGGCATCTTCGGTCTTGCTGGCTTCGGGTTCGGCGCTCTTCGTTTCAGCCACAACAACCGGTGCGGCAACTTGGACCACTTTCGGCGTGGCAAGCTCGAGCTTTTCCGTACCGCCAAGCACGAGGCCGAGCAGTTCTTGCATCTGCGTGACCGCACCCTCGAGCCGGGTTTGTTTGCCCTCGGCGGTGGCGAGCATCAGGGAAATCGTGTCCGAACCCTGAATGATCGCGCTGGCGAGGTTCTGCGTCCACGGCATGCTGCCGTCACGCACGGCGACCAGCGCATCCTCGAGACGGTGCGCGAGGCGACCAATCGGTTGGCAACCGACCGAGTACGCCGCACCCTTGATCGTGTGCCAAACGCGGAAGAGTTGCGTGATGCGCTCCTGAGGGTTTTCGCCCATCACGGCGGCCATCAACAGACCTTCGATGGTTGAAGATACGGCCTCCAGATGCTCTTGGACTTCTGGCGCGAAGTACGACCACATTTCGGGGTCTTGCGCGTAGAAGGCTCGGAGTTCGATCTCGAGGTCTTGGCTGCTGGTGGTGATGGGTTGAGCAATTTGGGCCTGAACAAGCTGAGCAGCGACACCCTGCGGAAATTCGCTGCCGAGGTTTGGCAGGTTCGTCGTGGCGAGCGAGACCGGTGCGGCCTCGAACATTTGGTTGCGACTGCTCGAGAGCGACGCACCTTTGGCGAAGGCGAGCGGGTCGATGCTGACCAGTTCGCTCATGATCGCTGGACCACCGTATTGGTTGAGGTCCTGACCGACCTCACCTTCAAATCCGCTGCGGGCGACCCGTTCGAGCGCTTCGGTCAAACAGGCGTTGGAGAGGGCGATAAACTCGAGGGCCAGCGTGGTCTGTGCGGGACTGAAAAACGAGGCGGCTTCAAAGACGCGCTCTAGCAGCGATCCCAGTCGGGAAATTTCTGGGAATCCGTACAAACCTGCCGAGCCACGCAACCGGTGCGTGACCACGATCAGCGCTTCCGGGCGTCTCGTGTCCTCGCCGCGCAAGACTGGGCCTGCCCGCGCGAGCAGGGATACCGTATCCCAGGCTTCGGCGAGAAAGCTGTCCAGCATCTCGGGGGTGAGTGTTGTGGCGGTCGTCATCATGCGTCCTTATGGGGGAGGTTCGAGAGGAAAGAGGAAAGAGGACTGAGAAAAGTAAAGACTCGAGACCCGAGGCCATTTTGGGTTTTACTTTTCTCTGCGGTTACTTTCATCTTTAATCTGCCCTTTACGCTGGAAGTTGGAATCGGGAGAGGCTCGAGGAGAGTTGTTCGGACAGGGCGCGAAGTTCATCGGCAGCCTTCTGACCTTGAACGCTGCGGGATTCGGTTTGACCGGCGGTGCTGGCGATGCGTTGCACCACTTGCGAGACTTCCTCAACGCCGACCACCTGTTGACCTGCAAGGTTCGAGATGCTGCCCGCAACCCGAGCGGATTGCTGTGCGAGCGTCGCAATTTCTTGCAGGCGCTCACCGGCTTTCGCCGCGACCGCGTACCCCGTCTCGACCTCTCGAGCACCGGTTTCGGCGCGGTTCACAAGGCCCTGAATTTCGGACTGAACGCTTTTGATCAGTGCGGCGACACGCTGCGCGGAACTGGCAGCATCCTCGGCAAGCTTGCGCACACCTTCAGCCACAGCCATGAAGCGCAGACCGGCATCGCCCGCACCGGCGGCCTCAAGCGATGCGCCCAGGGCCAGCAAGTTTGTTTGCGAGGCGATCCCACCGATGGTCTTCACCACGTCCGAAATCTCGCCCGAACGCACGGCCAAACCTTGAATACCGCTGGCGAGATCAACCATTTGCGTCCGAATGTTCTCGAGGCCGTTTCGGGTGTCTTGCACCGCGATCTGGCCCGCCTGAGAAGCCTGCAAGGTTTGTTGCGCGGTCTGGGCGTTCTGGACCGCACCCGAGGCCATTTGACGAATCGATTCTGACACGCCTTCAGCTTGGACTCGGGCGGCATTCGCTTCGTTCGCTTGCGATTGGGCTCCCTGCACGATCTGGCTCGAGGCAATATTCATGACTTGAGCACGACGATTGACCTGTTCGGCGACTTTGGAAACGTCTTTCAAAATGCTGCCGATCTCTTCGGTCATCACGTTGAAGGCATCAACCACGCTGCCGAGTTCGTCGTTCGAGATTTTACCGCGCCGCGTCAAGTTACCCTGAGAGACATCCATCGCCACCCCAAGGAAATCACCGATGTTGTTTTGCAGGCTGCGTGAACGCTCGAGTTGCTTTTGGTCGTCTTCGGCTTTGCCACGCAGGGTGTGAACGGTCTGGTTGAGCGTCTGGGCGACCAGTGCGATTTCGTCGCGTCCGCCGACATCGACATTCACGTTCAAGTCACCGCTTTGCAGGTCAGACGCGCCCTGAGAGAGTTGACCGAGGCGGCTCGAGACCGAACGGGCGACGGTGGTTCCGGCCAGGAAGGTCAGCAAGGCCGCGATGCCAAGCACGGCGAGTGCGATGGTACGTGAGCTTGCTTCGGCGCTGTTGGCATCATCGAAGGACAGTTTGGCGAAGTCCATGTTGACCGCGACCAAATCGTTCAGGCTGGCACGTACATCGCCGACTTGTTGTTTCAACTCCTTGATTTGATTGCTTGAGAGCAGGCTGCTTTGTGCCTGTACGAAAGCCTTCTCGAGGTTTGTGCTGGTCAGTTTGAATTCCGAGTTAAGTTTCGTCAGGATCGCGCCTTCGCGTTGTTGCAAATCGAGTTTGCCGTATTGGGCCAACGTCGCCGTGAATGGGGCGCGGCCCGTCGTGACCCATTCGTTGTTGTATCGGTTAATCACGGTTTTTGCGCCTGCGATATCGCCTTTGAGGTCCGTGACCATTTCTTGGCGTGCCTTCAAGGAAAGCTTTGAATCCCCCAAATCTGGCAGTTCGCCCTGCATGTCCGAAAGGTGCGTTTCTGATTGCGAAATCGCGGTGATCGGGATGAGCATGAAGTTGTAGAGGTTGTCCACCTGGTACTTGAGCACGCCGAAACCGTTGCTGGAAACGAACGCCGCACCAATCATGCCCAGCAATGGGATCGTTGCGACCAAAGCGATCTTGAGGACCATCCGTGAGTTCTCGAGGAATCTTGTGAAGGCGTTTTTGGTTCCCTCGAACGACACGGTTGGGTTGCGACCACCAGGCGCTGTGACCAAATATTCGGCGGTGCTTTTGAGGTTGGCAATCAGGTGTTCGCCGGTGCTTTTCGGGTTGCGACGGGGTTTGGCCTGCACCTGCGGCTCGACTGGTTTGTTTGGTTTTGTGCCGGGGGGTTTGGGCGTTAAGGCAACTGGTTTGCGGGGATTTACTATCACGGTGCTCCGTGCCGCCTGAATCTCCGCGTTGCGGAGCGCGGCATCGTTGCGGGCCGCTGGGGGTTTTTTGACGTTGAATCGCTGCATGGGGAAGACCTTTCAAAAGCAAGGGAAAAGGTTAAAGTGGAAAGGGAAAAGTACAATCGGATTTTTCTTTAACCTTTGACCTTTCACCCGGATTTATGCGGGCAAACGGAAGCGGTCGAGCGTGCCCGAAAGCTGGGCAGCCAGGTTGCGCAATTCCTCCGCCGTCTGACGGCCCTTGCTGGATTCTTCCTGCGTCTTTTGTGCGGTGGCGGCAATGCTCGAGACGGCCTGCGCCACGCGCTCAACGCCTTGCACTTGCTGGCCGGTCGCACCCGAGATGGCCTGTGCGAGCGCAGATGATTGATTGGCGAGGTCCGAGATTTCACGAAGGCGCTCACCGGCTTGGGTGGCGATGCGATAACCCTGTTCCACTTCTTTGGTTCCACCTTCAACCGAGGACACGAGTTGTTGAATTTCACCCTGCACGTTCTTGATCAGGCCACCAACTCGAGCGGCTGCCTTTGCGGAGTCGTCTGCGAGGCGACGAACCTCGTCTGCAACAATCGCAAAACGCGATCCGGCTTCACCGGCACCGGATGCCTCAATCGCGGCGTTCAAGGCGAGCAAGTTTGTTTGGCTGGCGATGCTGGTGATGGCTTCGACGATTTCGGAAATCTCGAGCGAACGGTCGGACAAACCTTTGATGCCTTTGGAGATGTGAGACACTTCGCGCCGAATGGCCTGCATGCCTTGCAGGGTGTTGTTCACGGCTTCCGTACCTTGTTGCGAGGCGGTCAGGGTTTGCGTTGCTGCCGTAGCGGATTCCGTGGCGCGTTGGGCCATCTTGCGGATCGATTGCGCCATGTTCTGTGTATCGGTCGTGGCGGTCGCGGC
>JANOWZ010000579.1:0-1803 GCA_031418155.1 Deinococcales bacterium | reverse complement strand
TGCAATGTCACCGTGGTAGCAAATCCGATCCTTGACGAATTCCTCGCGGCCCCTGGTCAGGCTGTCCAAAATGATCGGCGTGTGACCATTGTCCAAGAGTGCGCTGCAAACCGTGCTGCCGATGTACCCGGCCCCACCCGTAACGAGAACCTTCATGTTTGAACCCTCATGCTCGAACCCCCGAAATCATCTGTCATCTCGAGCATTGTCTCATGTTTTTCTTAAGCACGAATGACAATGCACACGGCTCGAGTCAAGCCTCAAATGTCAGGGCGAGCAGACCGTTTCTTTGCTCCTTGATGAACTTCACACAGTCCACCAAAGTCTCGAGAATTTCTGGGCAGTGTTTACGAAAGTCAGCGCTGTGTTCCAGGTGAATCGTCAAGAGTTCATCGGCTGACGCAATCTCAGTTGAGTAATCAACAATGTCCGTCATGCAGTCGATCCAGGCATCCATGTTTCGACCATAGTAATCCGGGAAGCCGAACGCTCGGGCGAACACGTCATGAAACGAATCCCAATCGGTGATTTGTCGGCAATCGACCTTGAGCACTGCCATCTTTACCCGCCGATGGCGACCATCGTGCGTTCCCGAATCTTTGGCAGGATATCGCCCATACGACCTTTTCGGTGGGCGGCCTCGAGCAGCACGTCAATGATCGCCTCAATTGGATTCTCAGCATCAAACGCGGCGCTCGCGTCCAATTCACGGTCGGTTAACAGGCACGGCCTGACCTTGCGATCTGCGGTCAGCCGCATCCTCGAGCACGCACCACAGAACGGTTCAGAGATTGGATTAATAAAGCCCAAATTGCCCGGAGCGCCAGGAATCTTGTAGACCCGCGCTGGACTTGCCGCATCGACCGGAACCACCTCGAGCGCACCGAATTCGCGTTCGATCATGGCTTTGCTTTCGGCTCCAGGCAGGAACGCATTCTGGTAGACATCCAGGCTCGAGTTGTTCAAGTGCATGTACTCAATAAACCGCACGTGCAAGGGTTTCTCGAGGCTCAGGCGGGCCATGTTGATGATCTGGCCATCGTTGATGCCTCGGATCGCCACGGCATTGATTTTGACCGGATGCAGATTCAACTCGAGCGCGAGGTCGATTGCGTCGAGCACAACTTTGACATCGCCGCCACCGGTCGCCTGCCGGAAGACGCTCGGATCAATCGCGTCCAAAGAAATGTTGATGCGGTTCAAACCCGCCTCGAGCAATTCTTTGTGCCGCCGCCGAAACAGTGTGCCATTCGTGGTCAGCGCGATGTCTTTGACCCCCGGCGTGTCTCGAGCGTTCGCCATCATTTCGGGCAGTTCTTTGCGCAAGAGTGGCTCGCCACCGGTGAAACGGGCGGCATCCAAACCCAGCAAGGCGCTCGCCTTGACGAAATTGTCCACGTCACGCACCGACAGCACACCTCGAGGTTCCGGGTGAGACTCACCCAGTGGATCGCAGTACGTGCAGTGGTAATTGCAACGCGGCGTGACAGAGATTCGCAAATCACGAATCACCCGGCCAAAACGGTCGATCAATTCGGTTGGGCGTTCTCGAGGGGGTAAAGAATTCACGGTTCAGTTATTGTACGCGCCCAGAGGTGCAGCATGGTCTCGAGCATGACAAAGCGAGAGGAAAGTCAAAGAAGAAGCGCGAACAGCCCGTCAGCGGCCCAAGCCCGTGAGCGATCCCGCCCGTCAGGTGCATGGTTGGGATCAAGACAGGTGCTGGTGTGGGGCCAAGAAGCGGCCCAAGCCCGTGAGGTGCTGGTGTGGGGCCAAGAAGGTGCTGTCTTGTGAGCAAGAAAG
>JANOWZ010000578.1:0-2604 GCA_031418155.1 Deinococcales bacterium | reverse complement strand
GCTTACGTGTTTTCGATCAAACCTATCTATTACGTGTTTTCGCATGTCTTTTTTGTCCTGCTTACGTGTTTTCGCGTGTGGGTTGTGGGATAGGTTGGGCGCTCGAGTGTCGGAATATTCCGAGAAGGGAAGTGAGTCATGAGGCAGACGATTGAGAAACGCATTGAAAATCTTGAGGCGCAAAAACCGGTGGACGGTCCCGAGTTCACGTTGATTCGGGTTCATCACAATGCTGAATGGATTGACCCGACCATCCCAGGGGATCATGAACGCCCCGGCACGGACGAGTACAGCGTCAACCGTGCCGGTGAATCTCGAGTCATTGAAAAGGCGGAGTTTGACCATCTGACCCCAGGCGCTCGGTTCGTGGTGACTCGAATTGTGCTTGCACCCGACCCAGATGCTGAACCGCTCGAGGAAGCATGAAGCGTGCTGATCGGTTGACGGCGCTCGAGGCTGCACAGCCAAAACCCGAACCGGCAAAAGGGCATGTGGTTTCGGAACGTACCCGCCGCTACCTGCTCGAGCGTCTGGAAGGTCAAGAGGCACGCGGCGAACTGCCCGAAAAGCACGCGGGAATCTTGGCAAGTTTGCGGCGTGAATTTGCATCGAATAGAACCGGGGGGGTGTCATGAACCCAAACCCGCACCAGGCCCGTACTGCGAAGAAAGCGAAGGCGAAACCGCCAAGCATCAAAGAGGCTTCACTGATCGTCTGGAAGGCCCTCGAGACGGCACAGAAGATTCTCGGGGAATCTGACCCGACCTTGAAACTCAAGGCGTGCCATGCGGTCTTTCAGGGTGCGCAGGCGTTCGCCAAACTTCACGAGGTCGGGGAACTCGAGGCGAGACTGTTGGCGCTCGAGCAGGCTTTGCCGGGATCGCCAAACGTTTCGAGATTGGATGCAGCGTGAGCACCCGAGAAGTGATGGTGTCGGGCGGTTTCGCAGTGCAAAACTTTCCGGGATGCCTCGAAAGAGAAACGGCGTTCATTGTGGCATTCACTGGCCTCGATGATGGTGAACCTGTGGACGCAAGCAAAGCGATTCGACGCGCTGGGTACGCTGGACCTCGAGCAAATCAAGCGGCGTACAAACTGTTGCAACGTTCTCGAGTTGCCGAACGGATTGCGAAGATTCAAGAGGCCCAGGCGAAAGCTTGGGATGAACGAATGGAACAAAAGCGTCTCGAGGATGACGCGGCGCATATTCGTGACCATGCTGATGTGTTGAATCGGTTGCGTTACCGTCTGCGCTCAAGACGGTAAGCGGGTGACAATCGTTAGCAAAACCTAACATTTTGCGGTTTGAAATCTGAGACGATAAGGGGTGACAAAGTGCAAGAAAAGTTGACATTTTCAGCATTGAAATCTGAAACACGGCAGAGCCCATGTCAGTCGCTCGAAACGGCGATTCCTGCAACTTGAATTGAAACAAATTGAAACAGAAAAAGAAACTCGAGCGATGAAACCTGTTATGAAAAGTTAAGGTTCAAACACGAGTTTTGACTGGACGTTATTGACTCCGAGTTCTTCACATTGACACCGGTTTAAGATTCTCCAAAATCTTCTCCAACCTTCCAAAGAAACCCTTCACCAACCCAGGTGTGCGTCCAGCCACCCACAACGCATCCCGCCACAACCCACGCAACTCATCCACAGACAACACCACCAGATTCGCCAACCAATGTCCTTTGACCCAAGCCCACAGCAACTCAATTGGGTTAAGTTCTGGTGCGTAAGCAGGCAAAAACACAACCTCGAGTCGATCCGCTTCCTCAACGAATTTCACAACGTCAGCATTTCGATGCACTCGAGAATTGTCCAACACCATCACCACTTTCCCAGGAACCCGAGCCAGGACGCTTTCAACAAATGCAATGAAACCCAAACGGTTCATCGAATCAATCGTTGTTTGCGCGAAAATTTCGCCAGCCCAGGAAATGCCACCAATCACGTTCAAATGATCCCGTTTTCCGTTCACACTCATCACTGGTGTTTGACCTCGTAAACCCCACGTCTGCGTGACGCTACTCTCAAGGCTTGAGCCTGTTTCGTCGCTGAAAATCACGGTCCAACCCGTCTCGAATTTTTTTTCAACTCAGGTAGGCTTTCGCGTTCCCAAACCTCGATTTTGGTTTCGTCACGTTTCATGTTTCTCTTGTCTGGCTTTTGAGGACTCAAACCGAGTTCTTTCATCATCACGCCAACATGATCGGCGGTGTAGGTCAAGCCGAACGTGGTTTCAATCAGCGCAGCGGCTCGAGCGCAAGTCCAGTTGTTGCTGGGGAATCCGTGAATTAGAGCGCCTTGTAAAATCATGGTTTTGAATTCCTCGAGTTGTTCGGCGGTGATGTTCTTGCCTGGGCCGGGGTGTGGTTTGGCTTTTGCTCCGGCGATGCCGTGCGTGTCAAAAACACTTTTCCAGAGGTAGACGATCTGTCGAGAGACATCAAGCTCGAGCGCGATTTCTGCGGGGCTGAAGCCAGTGTCGAGCCGTTCAAAGGCGAGGGTTCGGCGTTCTTCGAGTTGGGCTTTGGTCAGGCGTGATGGGGTCCAAGGCATGGGTGATTCTACAATTTCTTGTCAAACTGAAAATGCCGGAGT
>JANOWZ010000577.1:0-4899 GCA_031418155.1 Deinococcales bacterium | reverse complement strand
GCGTTGGATGCCGTGGCGGGCGTGCTCGAGACGATTCAAACGCAGGGTCGGATGGTGGGGATCATCACGCACGTTCAAGCGTTGGCGGAACGACTTCCCAACAGGTTGATTGTGGAGAAAGGGCCAGTCTCGAGCCGGGTCCGATGGGAGACCGACGGGTAGGAAGTTGTAGAGGCCCAAGTATTGATCTCTACTGTGCTTTTGTTCGAAATGCTCGATATAGTTTTTGAATATGACGCATGGGGTCATTCCCTTGACATTTCATGTCGATCATGTTGCATAAATCCAAATCTGAAATCGTTAAAATTATTTTCTTGGGGTTTGAGTCGTTATAAATCGAAAAAGCCTTTTTCTCGTGCGATTCCTTGATTGCGCTCCTTGTTACAATAAATCCCAGTCTTCCAAGTCGTTCGCCTAGATACGTTGCCACTTGATTCATATGAAAATTGTCAAGATTCTCGGTATTTTTCACTTCAAACATTAAGAAGACTGAAGAATGTTCGTTCCGAAGATAGGTCCAAAATGATTGATCAGAATCATTGGTAAAGATTATATCACGACGTTCAGTTCCATCTATAGTTGCGACTTCTAGTTCGCCATCAATTAGCTCTGGATTGAATAAAAAATTGAGTATTTCGAGGATGCATAGCTGAAATTTAGATGCTTCTTCACGCCCTGTTTTTATTTCACTTAGGTTTGTTTTAAGTTTAAGCCCTTCTCCTAATAATTGGCTGGTATCAGTATAGTTTTGACTTGGTTGAGCGTCTTGAAAAGATTCTTCCTTTAACTTTATGTATCTATCGAGTCGATCAATTTCTGTTCGTGTTAAAGATATGACTGCCTCTTTTTCCACCTTTGGCAGAGGTGATTTTGCTTGTGCGATACTTTTGCGAACCCTCTTTGCTCTTAAATATGTTGAGAATTCAAGACGGAAAAAGTCTTCATAATTTATCCATGGAAGGACTCGAGCGATTCGACGAGGAACTAACAGAATAGGAGATTTATCAATCGGACTTACTGGTAAATCAAAGTAACCATCGTACCAACTAAACGTGCTAGCATCGAAGATATGATCTATTGGTACGCCAGAAAAAAGAGGAATTTGCCATAAATGACATTGTTTCTGCGTATATTCAATGAGAAATTTTTTAATTAGATTTGCTGCGATATCACTAATTCGATCTGGGCCTATGTTTAGTGCTACTAATTGCATCTCTTCGATGTGTTTTATGCCCCGATCTTGAAGAGAAGGAGAGTCAATTAATGTCTCAACAATTAACTTTGATAAATAATCTCCTAACCCAGACCCTTTTCTGCCTTTTTTTGTATAGCCAAGGCCGATTTCTGGAACTTCCGGAAAATCAAAAAGCACTCGCGCTTCCTCTGTTTTCCCGGTTTTTATCAAATTTATTCCTGCATTGAAAGCATTTAATATTTCAAGGTGTAGATTTTGAAAAGTAGAATCTCGACTTTTCCATAATAGAAAGGGGTCAATGCCGATAGGTATATCAACATCTACTTTAGAGATGATAAAATCAACATTAAACTGGGAAATTCCAGGTAACACCAAACTGCTTTGATTTATCGCATCTTCACTCATCTGACAATTGAAAATACTCAGCGAGATCAATGGTGTCTAATTTACTAAAGTTGAACAATCGATTTTCTCCAACTATCCAACCATTTCGCATATGAGTGCTGTATGTTCCGAGATCTTCTTTACTGACTTGAACTTGACCATCTAGGTATAACTGAATTGCGTACTGAATACCCTTTGCTAGCGATAGAAGTATTTTCTTTTCCTCAATTGCGGGCGTAATATAAACTTTGAAACGAGCTAATCCTTGTCGGATTTGTCGCATTACAACTACGGCATCTCGATGCTCTGGATTGTTTCCAGCAGCCACAAATTCATGCAGTTTTTGCACATAAGCATCTTGTTTTGCGAGTACTTTAGATTCTTTGACAACTTCATTTATTTGCGTTAATGCTAAATCTGTAACAGGTTCAGCAGGAGCTTTCTTGGATAACTTATCAATTTCTTCGTAAAGACCTAACGAAACACTTTCGAGCATTGCTAGTTGGTCTTTTTGAGGCCCAGATAAGTCTTTCAAGTCCGAGGCAATCTTTGAAACAATCGCTTGCATTTGGGTTAATTGATTCGACCGTACTACTTTAATTGAATTCGACTTTTCGGTTTTGGCGGAATTCCCTGCTCGTGTCATTGCGTCAACTCCTCGAGTTACCTTCGGAACAAAAACTATTTGGATTCTGAAAACTCTTTCTGGGTTGATGCCAGATTGGTTCGCTCTGAAAGCGATACCCTGGTCTAGTATAGCTGAATATGTACGCCCTGAACGTAATCTTCGATTTTTGTGTCCAGGTCATTGAAGACAGAGAAATTTTAGAACTGATTAAGTTCTCTCGAGTTACCGAAAACCTCATCCATCACTGCCCGGTCATGCTCGAGCCGTGCCGCTCAAACTTGACTCACTGCCCCCGAACCTGACTCGAGATGTACTCGAACCCAGCATCGAAATTGAACAAAATCTTGCAACCATTGCTTTTCAGGGCAGCCACAATGTCCGGATCGTCGAAATCTTTTGAGTTGCGGTTCAGAAAGCATTTTTTGCCCAGATCGGATGTTCCCAGATGGTGAAGCACCGAGGCGTAAACGATGGCATCTTGGGGCGACATGCTGTACTGAACCTGATGGGCTTTGGCTTCGTTCAGGATGGTTTTGTTCAGTGAAACGATCTCTGAAATTTGGATCAATCGGTCGATGGTGTCGCGTAACCTGCGGCTTTCTTCTGTTTGGCTTCTCGCCAAAACGCTGGTGAATCTCAGCAGGGCGCTGACTTCCTCACGGTATGGTTTGGAGCGTGAAAGTTGTCCCAACTCTGCCGACAGGTCGTTTGAAACTCGGGTTCGATTTTTGGCGTACCGTACTATCGTTTCGTAGGGTTCGATCAGGCTGTAGGCCGGTAAAATCAGGCGAATCGCGTTGGTGTTGCACAGTTCGATGATGGCTTCGCAGCTTTCGTGTTGTTCTTGCAATAAGGCCAACTCGAGAACGAAGTTCGTTTCGACGTAAACGTTCATTTGTTTCAGGCCACGGCTTCCAAAGCCAGGTGTCCGCCTGTCAATTTCTCGAACAATCCGGAACTCACCAGCCAGTCTTGGTTGTCCTCGAGTAAATCCTGGGGACTTTGTGCCCTCAGCACTTGGTTTAACCATGATGTGACGACCAATTCAAAACTTTTTTCGGTCAGGTCTTGGTACGAGGCATCCGTCAGACCAAAAAGGGGTTGTAGAAATGGTTGCGGGTTGACTTTCTGGGTGGGTTCAACGATTTCTGAGGTTCGACCCGTGTTTTCCCAGAGGTAGAACGAATCGGGCAGTGCCAGGAGGAAGAACGGGGCATTGGGTACGGAGCCGTGTGCGAACATGTTGCGACGCATTTTTGCGGCCCAATCGCTCGAGGTTCCGAGTTTGCTTTTGACTTCAGCAACGAGTGCCAATTGCCCGTCTTTGTCAAAAGCCAGAATGTCGGCGTACTGTCTCATGCTCAGATTTTACCACGTCACCCGTGATTTTCCCTCAAGCTTCCATAACTTTCATCCATCACTGCCCGGTCATGCTCGAGCAACCACTTCGAATACTTGACGTACAATCCCGCCAGCACCTCACGGTTCGGGCCAACCACGTCCATGCCTCGGTCATCATACGGCCAGACCATCAAGCCACTTTGCAAATTGAACAAATACAACAAACATTCCGGATTCGGTTTGATCGTTCCAAATTCTGTCGCCATGCCGCACCACAAAATGTTCTGCAACAACTCGAGCGGAACCTCGAAGACCACGTTCAACCACCATTCCGGTGATGTCGCTTCAAACCAATCGTCAGGGTTTACCGGCTCGAGCCAGACTTCACGGGATTTTGGAATGCGCAGGCCAGCGTTTCGCAATTCCCGAATTTGTGCTCGGTGCGCGAACGGATTGGACTTGGTGTGCGCCCGCACGCACAAGGTTAACGTGCTGCCGGTCGGAAAGATGTCGCTGCAAACCGTCATGGCTTTGCGCAACGCCGTCAAGAATTGCTTGAGGTGTGATCCACCTTCGGACAACCCGAAGCGCAACCCGCCAGGGTATTTGTAGAACAGTGGACGCTCGAACGCTTTGCCTTGAAACAGCGTTTCGATTTGCTGACGAAAGCTCACGGTTTCAGGCTCGAGTTTCCAAGCACGAAGAATTCGTCAGGTTGAACCGGAAGACGTTCGTACCCGAGCCGGTGTTGTTCATCGAGCGTTGTCTGGTCGTTTTTGCGCCACATCAAATCTCGGGCCAGTGCCTCGAGTTGCTGCGAAACACTGCCGTTCTCGTTGCGCTGTGATTTCAGGAACTCGAGCACTTCCGCGTCAATCTGAATTGTGATGCGTCGCTTCGCCATTCTGAACTGATTCTACATCTGGCTCGAGCAAGATTTGATTGTGCTCACTGGCCTTCAAGCGTGTGACCCAGGAGGTGCCTTGCTCTCGAGTCCTGCGCATCGGCAGCATTGGGCTTGGTCACTGGTCAGGGTCTGACCATCTAAAGCACAACTTAAGAATAGGATCGTAATGTCCATTGCCCCATGACCCTTGCGATCCTTGTTTCACACCCGAGCGGAACCTTGAACTCCACGCTCAAGCGCCATCTCGTGCGGGTGCCTGCCACCAACCGTCCGGGTTCTCGGGCTCGAGTCGGACCTTGCGGTTTTTTGGAAGGTGGGGGTGGGGGCTTTTTGGTCGTGTTGGCACGTTGCTGCAAAATGGTGAAGGATTCCGGCATCCATGCGCTTCAGGTTTGGTTAAGATCGTGTTGGTTCGCAGGCAGTCAGTCTTGACATCAGGTAACG
>JANOWZ010000576.1:0-16490 GCA_031418155.1 Deinococcales bacterium | reverse complement strand
ATTGCGGAAGACTTTGAACAATCGCACGTCGGCCTTGCCGTAATTGTTTTGCCCCAATACGATCCGGGATTTTGGTGGGTTCGCTTCCATCCCATCTTCTACCAGATCGCGCAACCTGAGGCGGGCAATCTTGCCAATCTCTTCGAGCGCTTTGGCCCGTTCGGTCGGCAAATCATGCTCGAGGCGTTCGCTGGCCCCGGCCAGGATGCTGGCTTTGCTGTGTTCGCGCACGCAAACGATGTACGGCATCTCAACCCTGGCTCGGTACGCGGTGTTGACTCGGGTGAATTCGGCGAATTCCTTGGGCGTTAACCGGTTCAGGCCCGCCGATGCCTGCTCTGATGCCGATTCTGCGGTCATTTCACCGGCGATGGACGCTTTGCCCGCCAGGTCCGGGTGCGCACGAATCAACTCGAGTTGTGCCGCTGGCGTGTCGGCCCGAATCGCATTCACGAAGGCTTGATGCAACGCCTCAAAGCCCGAGAATGGTCTGGCTTGCGCGGCTTGTTCGGCGTACCGTGGCGAATGCTCAAGCACCCGTGCGAAATGCTCGAGGAAGGCTTGCGGGCTGAGTTGATTGATTTCAAAGATCTGCATTGATGACCCGTTCTGATGAGATGACACCTCTCAGCCAATTCTGACCCAGCCCGGTATGATGTCATTCCCAGGTGCCTTAACGTACCAGCTTGAACCCTGTCAAACCGGGAGATCACCGACAGTGTTCTCAACCTTGAGCATCCATAAAGGACAACCATGCGATACAAAATAATCCTGACGTTGATCGTGCTGGCCGGTTTGATCCTCGGTCTGTTCCCACCCGCCTCGAGCGTTCGGGCGCAAAACACGGTTTGGCGACCCAGGCCCGGATCAACCTTTCAATGGCAGTTGACGGGTCAACCCATCGATACCAGTGTCCTGGCGAGCGCCTACATCATCGACCTGTATGCCAACGATGCCAGCGTCGTCAAAGACCTCGCTGACCGGGGCCGCAAGGTGGTCTGTTACGTGAACTTCGGGGTCCGCGAGGAATTCCTGCCCGACAAGGATGCTTTCCCGCAGGATGTGATTGGAAAACCCTGGAACGGCTCGAGCAATGCGCGTTGGTTGGACATCCGCAAGTTTGAGAGCTTCGCGCCGGCCATCCGTGCGCGGTTGGATTTGTGCAAAGAAAAAGGCTTCGACGCGGTTGGGCCGGACAACATTGATGCCTACAAGAACGACAGCGGTTTTGACTTGACCGGCGATGACCAATTGAGATTCAACCGTTTCCTGGCGACCGAGGCGCACGCTCGAGGTTTGTCGATTGGCCTGCACAACGACGCGGATCAGGCCGAGGATTTGGGGCCGTGGTTCGATTGGGCTTTGACCGAAGATTGCTTCTCGCAGGGATGGTGCGAGAAGATGGCCTCGTTCACCAAGTCTGGCAAGGCCGTGTTCATGACCGAGTACTCCGAGAAGATTGATCTGCAAAAGTTTCAACTCGAGGTCTGTGTGCTCGCCAAGACCTTGCGGTTCACGGCGTTGTTGAAACCGCAAGATTTGAGCGCGACGCGAAACACCTGCATTTGAGTCAGGCCATGAGGTCAGATGGGGGAGACTTGAACCCGCTCGAGCAAGGCCGCAATCTCGTGCGGCGCTGGAAACTCGAGGCTGCTTGAGGCGACCCGAGCGGCGGCAACCGCCGTGGCGTACCGTGCCATCTCGAGCCAGGACAGACCGTGTAGTTGCGCGGCAACCACGCCGGAGAGGAGCGCATCGCCGCTGCCGACTGTGCTGTGAACCTGAACGGCTGGCGATTGTGCAAAGACGGCCTCAGTGCTCGAGACGAACAACGCGCCCTCTGCGCCAAGTGACAGCACAACTTGTTGCGCCCCGAGTGTTTGAAATTTCCGTGTAGCCTCGAGCGCATCGGTCCGAGATTCGATCCGCACATTCAGGAGGGTTTCCGCCTCGAGCCGGTTTGGTTTGATTAAAAATGGTTTCGCTTCGAGTCCAGCCTGTAACGCTGCACCATCCGCATCAAAGTACGTTTTGACCCCCAGGCCCGAGAGTTCACGCAGCAGGTTCGCGTAAGCTTCCACTGGTACGCCCGCTGGCAGGCTGCCAGACACCACGACCAGATCGCCCATGCTCACCTCACACCGCAGGGTTTGCCGCAAAGCCTCGAGTTCGGACGCGCTTACCTCTGGTCCAGGGGCGTTCAATTCCGTCACGGCGGCACGCTCGAGGTCGAGCACCTTGACATTGCAGCGTGTCTCGCCCGCAATTGGTACGCGCAGCAATCGTAACTCTGAAATGGACTGCCCGAGCAGTTGAGACTCGAGCATTGCTCCGAACGGCCCACCAAGCAATGCAACCGCCGTCACCTCAACGCCTTGTCGCACCAACGCCCGAGCCACATTGATGCCCTTGCCGCTCGGCTCGAGTTGCACGTTCTGCGCCCGGTTGAGCGCCTCGAGATGAACTTGAGAAAACCGCATTCGCATGTCTATCGCCGGGTTGAGCGTCACGGTCAGAACTTGAGGCATTCAAGCTCCTGGTGGTTCAAGCGAGTCTGACTCACGACTCAGAACCCATGACTCACAACTCGATAATGTTGTACTCGAGCTTGACTGGGGTCACGCCACCGATCTCCGGCAATTCTGGCAGATTCGTCAACGGCACCAATCCTTTGCCTTTGAAGACCGTGATCTTGTCGGTCTCGAGGTCATACGCGCAGAGCATCCCGGTCCAGACCGCACCCAAATCCACGAAGACGTTCTGGCCCAGGCGGGTTGGGGCCTGCAATGGCGTGTGACCGTGCAGGCTCAGGCGGTAGCCTTCCGGCAGTGGAAATGGACCATCTTCTGGGCGTGCCCAGACCATCGTCTCTTCGATGCTGCGCGGACCTTTCAATTTTACGGGCGGCGCGGCATGGGCGCACAAAATTCCGTTGACAGAATGCTCAAACTTGCAACGGGCTGCATAGGCCAGCAACTCGGGCGGTAGCCCCCACGGTCCGAACGCATCCTCGAGCCCGCCGGAATCCCAGCCACCGTACTCGAGGATCACGGTGTCACCGCCGTTCATGATCCAGTTTTGCAACGCCTCGAGCGCGTCGAGTCGACGAATTTTTTTCATGTCCTCTTTCAACTCGAGTTGAAACCGGTCGTAGGTCGCATCCACGTCCTCGTACATGGCCTCATGGTTGCCTTTTAAAAGCACCATGCGACCTTCATTGGCGAGTTTGGTCAGGAGTTTGATTGTGTCGCGGTTGCGCCGACCACGGTCGATTGCGTCGCCCAGGAACACGAATTGCGTGTCGGCTGGCGTTTTGGCGAGCACGCCCTCCAGGAGGTCGGCCCGTCCATGCAAATCGGCGAGCGCGAGGATCAAGCGACGACCTCGCTCACGAGATGATTGAAATTGGCAGAAGTTGCATTCACCTCGAGCACCTTACCTGGACTCGAGCTTATCATCAAGTCCTCACCATGAGAACAGGTGCGCAAAAGCCGTGTCGGGCTCGAGTTTGATTGGATCGGGAATGGACTCAATCGTGAGAAGTCACTCACCACCAACCCCGGCGCTTGAACACCAAAGCCAACAATAAACCGACCAAGGCAAACGCACCCCAGGCCATCAGGTAGCCCCAGGGCTGCTCGAGTTCCGGCATGAACTTGAAATTCATGCCCCAAACGCCTGCCAGGAAGGTCAGAGGCAGGAAGATCGTCGAAACGGTGGTCAGCGTCTTCATGACCTCGTTCATGCGGTTGCTCTGCACGGTCAAATGCACGTCTAATAGGGTTGAAAGCGCGTCGCGTTCGCTATCCAATCCCTCATACACCCGAGCCAAATGATCGACCACATCCCGCGTGAACATCTGCGCCTCGGCGGGCAAAAACCTCGAGAACTGTGCGGCACTCTCACGCGCTCCGCTCGCCAACCTGCGGGCGGCAAGCAGCGTGTGCTTCAACTCAAAGACGCTCGAGGTGAACGCCTGCGCCTCCCGCCCGGACATGCGCGGCGCGAAGACTTCCTCCTCGAGCAAATCGGTCTGTTCCTCGAAGGCATCCAAAAAATCGAAGAAGGTGTCTGTTCCCTGCATCAACAGTGCGTAAATCGCGGCGGTGGTGGTACAGCCCTCCTTGCGGTCCAACTCGTGCCAGACACCCTCGAGATACGTGACCGGTTCGTTGCGCAAGGTCAGCATGGTGTTCAATTGCGGGTAGTACAGCAAACTGACCCGTTCGCTGCGGTCCGTGGCATCCTCAGGTTCGGCGAGCGTGCGAAAAATCAGGAAGGCGTGTTCTGGGTACGATTCAAACCGTGACCAATGTCCGCGTTCGAGCGCATCCTCGAGCGCCAAACGGTTGATCGGAAAGAATTTCTCGAGCGCCGCAACATCTTCCGGGGTTGGGTTTTCGACATCGACCCACAATCCATCGCCGGAGGTCAAATCGTTGTATGCGAGCGGCTGACCGCAGACCGCAAGTTGCTGCACCCGAATCCCAGGCCGAGGTTCAACATGCGGGTGCTTCGAGGACGATTTGGGTTTGGACCGCACAGGCATCTCGATCACACTTCGAGCATACCGGACCGCGTGAGCATCCAGTCAAAACCCGGTGAGTTCGGATGTTGAGCGCATCCAAACTGGAATGCACGTAGAATCCTGCTGATGAATTCAGAACTTGCAGCACAACTCCAACCTGAGGCAGAAATTTTTTCCGGCACGTTCGGGGTCATGGTGCGCACGCTCGAGACCAACCCCGATGACCGGCTCGAGTTTGCATTCAACGCCAGTGAGGTTTTCCCGGCGGCCAGCGTGATCAAACTGCCGATGTTGATTGATGCGCTCAGGCAAGTGCAGGCTGGAGCGTTGAGGCTCGAGGACCGGTACACGATGCGATCAAGCGATCACGCGACCGGTTCGGGCGTGCTGCAAGTCATGGACACTGGCCTCGAGCCGACATTGCGCGATTTATTGGCGTTGATGATCGTGGTCTCGGACAACACCGCCACGAACATGACGCTCGATGCGCTCGGAGGTGTGGACGCGACCAATGCCCGGTTCGCTCAAATGGGCCTCGAGACGAGCCGTGTGGTTGGCAAACTTCAGGTCGCCTGGGAATTCAAAACAGAGGTACAACGTCAAGGGAAACGTGCCGAAATGACCCCGCTCGAGACGCTCGAACTGCTCGAACGGCTCTGGCATGGAGAACTGCTCGAACCCGCCATGCGTGAACTGGCACTCGAGATTCTGGGCGGGCAGCAGTACACGGAAATCATCGCCCGTTACCTGCCCGAAGACCTCAAGATAGCCACGAAAAGCGGTTCGATCACCGGGGTTCGCAACGATGTCGGCATCGTTTACGCACAGCGTCCCTATGCGCTGGCACTCGCCTCAAAAGGCTCGAGCGATCACCGTGAACACATGGACAACGAGGGTGTTTTGCTGCTGGCTCGAGTCTCTAAATTGATCTATGACTTTACGCAGGCCAGATTTTAGACCGTGTTTGGAATCGTCCTAGACGCAAAAAATCGACCTGCGAAGTCTTCAAGAAAATGATTCTCGGTCACTCGAGTCCAGAAGATAACTCGAGGCGGCTTAAATCGAATCGTAACGAGGAGCTAGAAGTGCGTCGGTGAAGCGTATTTGAACGATTTGGATTAAAAACTTCGTGCCACATGATTCCAAACAGGCTCTAGGTACGAACCCGCTCGAGTACACGTCCGTCCTCGAACGCTTGAATCGTCGCTCGGGCCGAATCGGGAATCACCACACTGACGTTCGCCGCATGATCGAACCAGACCAGCACACTCGAGCCTTTCGCGGCGACAGTTCCGTTTGCCAAAATCTCGAAGGGCATCACAAAAGATTTCGTGCCGAATTCCGAGACGCGCACCGCAACCTCAACTTGATCGTCCAACAGCACAGGCTTGAGGTAATCAATCTCGACTCGAGCCAACAGCATGGAAGGTCGCACTGGCAAGCGCAACGCCTTCCAATATTCGATCCGGGCAATCTCGAGGTACGTCAAATAGACCGCGTTGTTGACATGCTTGAGCGAGTCGAGGTCACGGAATCGAACTTGGATTGGCAAGCGAAACTTGAACATGATCGAGTGTATCGTGTACATGATCGGGGCATCCCGAATGCCGCTCGAAACAAACCCCCTTTGCTCGAGCAAGGTACGCTTGCTGTTGTGAATTCCACGTTTCGCGCACTCGAGGTCCCCGAGTACCGCCGGTTTTGGATTTCGCAACTGTTCAGCCTGATTGGTTCGTGGTTGCAATCCTCGGCCCAGGCGTGGCTGGTGTTGCAGTTGTTTGCCAACTCGAGCGAGGCGACCTTCAAGCTCGGGTTAATCAGCGCCCTGCAATGGTTGCCGTCACTGCTGCTGTCCTTGATCGCCGGTGCAATTATGGATCGTGTCTCGAGACGTGCTGCGCTCGTGACCTCGCAAATCACCTTGCTGTTCATGTCGCTCGCGCTTGGAACGCTGGTGGTCTTGAATGCGGTGACGTTTGAACGCTTGGTGCTGATCGCGCTCATCTCGGGCTTGGCGAACGTCTTTGATATCGTGGCCCGTCAATCCCTGATTCCCCAACTTGTCCCTCGGGCCGTGATGCCGAACGCGGTGGCACTGAACTCGCTCGCCTTCAATTTGGCCAGGGTTTTGGGTGGGAGTTTATTTGGCGTGCTCGCGCCATTCCTGGGACTCTCAACCATCTTCTTCTTGAATGCCGCGTCTTTTCTCGGCGTTCTATTCGTACTGATTCAACTCAAAGTCCCCAAACTTGAGGATTCCGAACATGGCAACGTGCTCGAGGACATTCGCGTTGGTCTGCGCTACGTGCTGCAAACTCCAACGGTGCGGGGCCCGATTTTGCTGCTGGCGGCACTGTCGATCACGGTCATCAATTACCAGGTGATCATCCCGACCTTTGCCAAGTTTGCGTTGTCGCTCAAAGAGGGCGGTTTTGGATTGCTTGGGGCGGCCTTCGGAATTGGTGCGGCAATCGGTGCGGTATTGCACGCCAACCTGCAACGGAACCCAAACACCGGCCCCTCGAGAATTCGCCTGATGCAGATCGGTTCAAGCTTGACTTGCCTGAGCCTCGCCGCACTCGCCTTCAGCCCGAACCTCTGGCTCGCATCGTTTGCGCTTATCGCCTCTGGAACTGGCACGATCCTCTTCACCGTCAGTGCCAACTCGAGCGTACAACTCGCCACACCCAACCGATTGCGGGGCCGTGTAATGAGCATTTACACCCTGGTTTTTGCAGGCATGACCCCTGTCGGGGCTCTCGTCGCCGGGGGCCTGATGGCGCAAATCGGTCCGCGCATCGGCGTGCTCGTGCTCGCCGCGCTCGGTTTGCTGGCCGTGCTGGTCTTGCGACCTAGAGAGACAACCAGCGAGAGGAAAGCCAAAGAAGAGGAAAGAGAAAAGTAAAAGCTCGAGCCGTTACTTCTTTTTGAACATCCGGCTGAAAAACCCGCCCTTTTCCGCTTTGGCCCGCATCGCGCTTGCCTCAACACGACGCTGCACCGGTTCGCTCGAGGACCGACCGACCGGCATGACTGCTGGGGCTTTCGCCTCGGCTTTGGCGGCCTCCGGGTCGGGTCCAGTCATCGCCTCGAGTTCGGCGCGAAATTGATTCATGCTTGGACGGTGGATCGGGTTCTTTGAGAGCGAACGGTCGATCAGGCTCGCCAACGCTTTGGGAATTTCCGGGTTGACACTGCGAATCGGGGCGGGCACCCGAGCGAGGTGGGCCGCCTGCAACTGCTCGTAAGATTCGCCAACAATGGGTCGCATCATTGTCAGTTGCTCGTAGGCCAGAATGCCGAACGAATACGCATCACTTTTGGACGTGCCGTGCTCGCCAGTGTACAACTCCGGGGCCATGTAAAACGGGCTGCCCGCAGGTTGGCCCGGATTGGTCTCGTTGATTGCCGCGCCGAAATCGGCCAGATAGCCGTGCCCGCCCGCCACAAAAATGTTCCCCGGCTTGATGTCTTGGTGCACGATCTTGCGCCCATGTATGTACTCGAGTGCGCCCGCCACGTCCGCCAGCACCTTCAAGGCCGCCTCCGGCCCGAGGTCGAGTTCATCGAGCGGGTTGCCGTGGATGTAGCGCATTGCCAAATGAGCGTTCGCACCTGTAGCAATGCCGTCATAACAAAACACGATTCGTGGATGCTCGAGGCCACGCGAGAGGGCGATCTCATTGGCGAACATTTTGGCGAGCGTCGCATCTTGCAGCGTTTCGGGTTTTGGAATCTTCAGGGCAATCTGCCGCTTTTTGCTGTCGGTCGCCAAGTACACGACCGCCATTCGGCCCGTGCCGAGTTTGTGCTGAATGGTGTAACCGGGAATGCTTGGCACGGAAGCTTGCGTCACGATGAGGCCACTGTAGCAGCCAAACCCCTGTGGATCGTGGGATTTGGTCACACCACAAAGGCGAACGTCAAAGAAGAAAGAGAAAAGGAGCAGCCAGATGCTCGAGAGAACTTGAATGCTCCTTTTCTTTGATCTTTTCTCTTTGATCTTGGGTGTTCAGGCCCGAGCCGTTGCGTCTGTCCCAGCACCCTTCCCTAGGATGATTGGCAGTTCTCGTTCGATTTCACGCCACTCGAGGTTAAACATGGCTTTCATTGGGGCTGGATCGGCGCTGTTGCCCGCTTTGAGCATCGCGTATTGGTCCTTGGTGATTGGGGCAATTGCGGGCACGAGGTTCATCAATGGCACCATAATGTCCATGATCGGCACGGGAACTGGAACTTTGACTTTTTTGAAACCGAGTGCGTTCATCTCGAGGTCTAGGAGTTCTTTGAAACTGAATTCTTTCGGGCCGACCAGGTCAAAAACTTGTGAGATCGTTGCCGGTTTCTCGAGGCTTTGCGCGAAGGCTCTGGCGACATCACCAGCCCAGATCGGGCGGAATGGGAAGCTGCCATCACCGATCTGCGGCACGATGGGCGCTTGCGAAACCAGGTTCTTCAGGACCCGCCCGAAGAAATCATCGCCACGTCCGAAGATCAGGCTGGGCCGCATGATCGTCCAGGCGAGACCACTCGCTCGCACGAGTTCTTCGGCGCGGTACTTGCTCGAGGAGTACCCTGAAACGGCCGTTGGTCCTGCACCGAGGGCGCTCATCTGCACAAAGCGTTTGATACCCGCCTTCTTCGCTGCCTCGAGCACCTTGCGTGTGCCTTCAACGTGGACTTTCTCAAAGGTTTGCAAGCCTTTTTCGGCAATGATCCCGACAAGGTGAATCACGGCATCGACCCCGGCCATGGCCTCATAGATGCCGTTGCCGCTGGCGACATCACCGACCAAGTAGGTGGCGCTCGAGTGCAACCCGAGGCTGACACCGGACGCGGTTTTTGAGCCGCCGATGGATCGGGCCAAACCAACCACGTGATGACCTGCCTCGAGCAATTCTTTGATCACGTAAAAACCAACGTAGCCGGTTGCGCCTGTAACGAGCACTTTCATAAAGACCTCCAGAATGGGAAAAGGTGAAAGCTCAAAGTGAAGACCTCGAACTGACTTGCACCTTTAACCTTTCCGCTTTCACCTATGCCGTTTAAAAATCCTCGTCATCGTCGAGGTCGCTGGCCTCGGCCATGATCTCGAGTTGATTGGTGTTCAACAATGTGATTCGTCGGTAGCCGCTTTGCACCAAACCCTCGCTGCGCAATTCGGTGACGATCTTCGAGACGCTCTCACGGGTGCTCGAGGTGCCTTCGGCGATCAGTTCGTGCGTGGCGCGAACGAAAAGTTTGCCGGTGTCGTCGGTGCTGCCGAGTGGGGTTTTGGAAAGCTCGAGCAGGTATCGGGCGACGCGCTGGCGAAGGTCACCGATTTGCAGGTGGTATTCGTAGGCCATGACGCGCTGAAGTTGATCAGACAGGCTGCGGGTCACGAGGCTGAGGCTTTCGCCCTGAATGCCGTTCGGGTCCACCGGGATGACGGTCGCATCGGTCAGGGCTTCCACTTGATGGTCGCGCCAGCTTTTGGTCAGGGCCTCCTCACCGAAGTAATCCCCAGGGAGCACATGACGCACGGTTAGAACCCGTCCGCGCGGTGTGAGTTTGGCGATGCGGATCAGACCAGATTCGACGCGAAACAGGCTGAGTGCCGGATCGCCCTCGTAGTACACGGTTTGTCCACGGCGGTAACGCATGGCGTGCTGGCGGTTCAGGGTGACTGGTGCGGTCATAAAGCCTCCTGTGCTGTCCCGTCGGGAGTTGATGTCCTGCGGGTCTTTGGGATCGCGGCTCATGACGCTCGGGCCGGTGTGCTAAGCGTGCGGCTGGTTGACGGTTGACGGTTAAGAAAGCGCCTGGCCGCACGGTATGCGTTAAACCCAGAGACGGCCACCCCGATGGTGCCTTGGCCTGGGAATATGGTTTCGCCCGCCAGGTATAGGCCGGGAATACCGCTGCTGTGATGCTGGGCGTGAAAGTTCGCGGCTTTGGGTGTCTGTGGCACGCCACCGACCCGCCCCAACGAATGCAGCGTAAACTTTTCAAAGGTGCGTGGCGTGCCCGTCTCGAGGTGAACGACATTGGCGTTGAATCCGGGCCAAAGGGTTTCGAGCCGGTCCGTGATGCGCGTCTCGAGTTCGCGTTTTTTGGCGCGGTACGTTTCCGGTTCGAGGTTCTGCCAATCTTGCGCGTGAACATGCGTGCTGATCGTGATGGCGCGATGGCCTTCGGGTGCGCGGCTGCGGTCCCAGGGTGCGGAGATCGAGACTAGAAAATTCTCCTCGAGCCCGCCATTCGTGTAATCGATGACTTGCTCAAACCGGTGCGCGTCGGCTGGAAGTGCGGCGTCCCGCACGGCGATGTAAAGCGTGAATGCGCCCCAAATTTCGGGAAGGTTCGCGGCCCGAACTCCGAGCGATTGCGGGCTGGATTCGCCCAACAAATTCACGGTGTCTAGAAGCGGTGCGGTCGAAATCACAATCGGGGAGAGGAAGGTCCGTCCGTGCGTTTCGACACCGACGGTTTTGCCCTTCTCGACGATCACGCGACGGGCGCGGGTGGCGTAATGAATCTCGCCGCCCCGGTTGCGAATCGCGCTAGAAAAATCCTCGGCGATGCTGGCAAGACCTCCAGGCACGTACTGAGCGCCGTAGCGGTAAATCTCGAGCGCATACGAGCCGTTCGGCAGGGCGCAGGTTTTGCTGGTGCATTGCATCGAATCCAAGAGTTGTCCGTCGATCAATGCGCGATGTGCGGGATCGTTGATCTGATGCTGCTCGAGCAGATCGCCGACCGTGCGATATAGGTTGAAGAGCACGCGATGGACCTGTGGGTGAAAACCTCGGGCGGTATCAAGCACGTCATTCAGGCTTTTGAACGGCATGACTGGAAACTTGCGAGCGGCGTGATGCATGACATCGCTGATGCCCTGAATTTCTTTCCAGAAAGCGCGTTTGTGCTCGGGTTGACCGGGAAAGGCACGCTCGAGTTCGGCGGCCCAACGTTCACGGGTTCCGTGGAGGTGCACTTTGCGTTCGCTGCCGTCATCGCCGCTCAAATGCAAACGCATTGCCGGATCGAGCGCCTCGAATTTGGGACGCATCTTCAGGCGCGAGTACAACTGGTCGAGCAGTCCTCCAGGTTCGAGGCCGGCGGCGACGGTCGCTCCGACGGCGAAACGGAATTCTCCAACCGGTGTTTTGCGCGTGTAGGCGGCGGCGCAACCGCCCGGATGAATGTCGCGCTCGAGCACCCGGACTTTCAGGCCCTCATTGGCGAGGAGTGCGGCGGCGGTCAGACCGGCGAAACCCGCGCCGATCACGGTCGCATCGGCGTGAAGGTCCTCACGCTCAATCGCGGCGACACGTGGTTTGCCCATGGATTTGTCCGCTGTGGAGCTCATGCGGCAAACCTCGCCATCAATCTCTCGAGCGCCCCGACCGGGCTCGCACCGAGGTACTCGCCACCGAATTCGCGGGCCATCTCCGGGCGTTCATTGAAGGCTCCGCCGCCATAAATCACCAATGGGGCCGCCTCGAGCAAAAACCGGGCTTTATCGCGCAGGTTCTCGAGCACATCGGCGTTGCTGGCCGAGATCATCAAGACTTCGGCCTTGACCTCACGGGCGAAACGCACAAGGTCTTCGACCGGCGTGTTCGCGCCCAAATAATGCGTGCGAAATCCGGCGCGACGCAAAAAAATCGCCATCATCAACGAGCCGATCTCGTGCCATTCTCCGGGCGCACAGGCGACGATGACCGCCGGACCGTGCTTGCTGTTGCCCGCCAACTCGAGCAGGCCGTGAAGTTTGCCGCGCAAGAAATTGCTGGCCTGATGTTCGTGCGCCACGGTGATCTCGCCACGATGCCATTTCTCACCGATCTCGACCAGCGTCGGTTGAATCACCTTTAAAAGCACATCCTCGACGCTTTGCAGGGCGTGTGCCTCGCTCAGAACACGGTCGGCGAGGCTGTTGTCACCGGCCAGGGTCGCCTCGGTCAACCTCGAAACGATGTCCTGGTTGGGCGGCTGAGGCTGGCTTTGGGTCATCGAGCCGTTGCCACCGGCGAGCACGTAGAGTTGCGCCGCTCGACTGGCGGGCACGCCCGCCGCGATCTGGTCACGCATGAAGCCGATGCAGCCGATGTCGTTCTGGCTGTACTGACGGTATCCAGAGCCGCTGCGTTTCGGGTTGGGCAGCCCGTAACGGCGCTCCCACTGCCGCAGGGTCGTGGCCGGAACGCCGGTGCGCGACTCAACCTCGCTGGCCGCGAACATCGGTGTGTCGTTGGAGGTGGCTTCGATCTGCAACGTCATTGCTATTCCTCGGGGAAACCTGCGCTGTGTTTGGCTGGCCTAACTTGGCTGATCTAACTTGGAGGGTCTGGGTGGATGCGGTTGCGTTCGGGCGAATCCGAAATGGACTCGGGCTTGCTGACGATGCCACAATTGTATGTCCAAACTTTGTATAATGTCAATGCTTGAGTGAAAACTGCCTTAAATCGCTTCTAGCATGCATATAGCTATATTTCACTCCGGGAAACTCCGGGACAAATGTAGGTATTCACACACAATCATGTCCAAGGTTTGACTAAGGTTTGTGGCTGATCGTGGCGGACCGTCCCAAGTCCATTGCAGCCAGCGCCCTGGTCTCGGGCCGAAGCATTCACTAAAATCACTGAACCTATGGAATCCAGTGTGATCGCCAACCGACTCCCAAGCCACGCCCGCCTGACTTTGGCGCAACAGAGCAACCTGATCCCGATCACCGCTGCGCTCTACGACACCTGGCGTGTGCGATCACTTTCACTCTTGACCGGCGAAAAATACACGCTCGAACGCGAATTTGCCCTGATGCTCGACTGGCTCGAGGTCAAACCAGCCCAGAATTTCCTGGATGTCGGCACCAGCACCGGCAATTACGCGATGACCCTCGCCAAAAAAGGCAACCACGTCACCGCGATAGACATCTCCCAACCCATGCTACAGACGGCCCAAACCCGCATTCAATCCGAACTCGAGCCAGCACAGGCCGGGTTGATCACACTCGAACAAGCCAACGCCGAAAGCCTGCCCTATCCAGACTCGAGCTTTGACGGCGTGGTGCTCGGTGCGACGCTCAACGAATTCAATTCCACCCGCGCTGGACTGCTCGAATGTGCTCGAGTGCTCAAACCGGGTGGACGTATCTTCATGATGTACTTGCGCCAATCCGACACGGGCCTCGGCAGGGCTGTACAAGTCCTGTTCGAGATCGGCCAAATCCGTTTCCCCAACCGCGAAAATGTTCGCGCCACACTGCAAGAGGTGGGCCTCGAGCGAACCCGAGCCGAACTTCGCCGCGCCGTAACAATAGAACTGTTCATCAAAACGGGCCTCGAGCGGGCGAACCGGGCCGCATCGAACCTTGCACAAACCACGCCATTGTCCAGACCCATCGGTAAACCGCAACGAGAACCCTTACCGCCTAAAAGTGGCTGACCTCGAGACGCGATTCAACCGAGCATCACGACCAGATTCAACCAGCCTCCAAACCCGAACCAACTTCTGAACCCAGGTCAAATCAAACGATTCCAACGTGCTACACACATTCCAAAGACTTGCACATGATCCAAGTGTGAAGTACGGTGAAGTTCAGGACATTCGACTCTATTAGCATTCGCGCATCGAACAATCGAGATGCGAACCCGCACCGTAGAGGCTCGAGTACCGGAAGGAGGCACGAATGCTCAACCAACAGCTTGAACCACAAACCGTGCTCCGCCCCATTCCGGCCCGCGCTGAACACCAACTCGAAGTGCCGGTTGATGCAATCGAACACTGTCGCCAAATCACCAAAGCCCACTCGAGCACCTTTTATCTCGGATCACGCTTCTTTCCCCGTGAACAACGCTTCGCAGTCTGGGCCGTCTACGCCGCCTGCCGCATTGGAGATGACATCGCCGATGAACTCGAGGCATCTGTTGCTCGCGTTGAACTCGAGCGTTGGCGAAACCGCATCAAACTCGCCTTATCCGGCATGCCCGAAAATGACCCAATGAGCCTCGCACTCGCCTGGGCACGCAGCAAATTCCCGATCAAACAAGGACCGTTTGAAGAATTGTATTTGGGCCTGAAAATGGACCTCGAGGAAGTGCAATACGAAACGCTCGACCAACTCATGACCTACTGCCGCCGTGTTGCCGGAGTCGTCGGCTGGATGATTGCCCCAATTGGTGGATTCTCCGGCGGAGATACCACCCTCGAGCGAGCCCTGAAAATGGGCATGGCGATGCAACTCACCAACATCCTGCGTGATGTCGGCGAAGACATCGAACGCAACAGAATCTACCTGCCCAAAGAACTCCTCGAGCGACATGGGGTCAGCGAACACGACCTTCGCGCCGGATGGATCACACCGCAATACATCGCCATGCTCCGCGAACTCGATGTGCTCGCCCGACGCAACTACCGCGAAGGCTGGCGCGGACTCGCCAAACTGCACGGCCCAGCAGGATTCGCCGTCGCACTCGCCGCCGCAAGCTACGAGGGAATCCTCGGGAAACTCGAGTTGAACGGGTTTGATAATTTTAACAAACGTGCGATGGTTCCAGGCCGCGAAAAACTGGCGATGATTCCGAAGGTTTGGTGGACGCTGCGAAGTGCGGGCTCGAGCGACGGGTTGATGTAAGGATTGGGTGGAATGGAGGTTTGGCCCCTCCGTCGCCCTCTTGATTCTAACCATGCACCTAGCGGGCAGGATCGCTCCGGCGACACCTCCCCATTGGAGAGGATTGGTCACGGGCTCGGGTCACGGGCTCGGGTCAAAGGATCAGGTCAAGGGATCAGGTCAAGGGCTCGAGCGTTCACTCATTGGGAGTCGGTAAACTATCAACACAATGCTCGAGTTTGATGACATCATCTTGGGGGCGGGTGCGAGCGGATTGAGCTTGGCTTATCACATGGCGCAGGCGGGCTTGGAACGTCGGGTGCTGATTGTCGAACGCGCACCTAAACTCGAGAATGACCGAACTTGGAGTTTCTGGGAGGCGACACCAGGGGTGTTTGAACCGGTGGTGTCGCAACGTTGGGATCACATCTGGGTTCATGGCGATGGCTTTTCAAAGCGCTACAGCATCTCGCCTTACGTCTACAAGATGATTCGCGGCATTGATTTCTACGAATTCATGTTCGAGTGGTTGAAAAGGCAAGCCAACATCACGCTGGTTTACGGCGAACTCACATCGCTCGAGGATCACGCGAATGGTGTTCGCGTGAGGGTAAACGGTGAAACCTACACCGGCAAATGGGCGTTCAACAGCGTTCCAGCCTCAAGTCCACCGGTTGGCAACAATTTCCTGATACAGCATTTTAAAGGCTGGATCATCGAAACCCAGCAACCCGTGTTCGATCCGCTCGCCGCAACCTTCATGGATTTTCGGGTGCAACAAGCCAACGACACGCGCTTTGTCTATGTGCTGCCGCAAAGCCCGACCCGGGCCTTGGTGGAATACACGATTTTCTCGAACGCCATGCTGCCCGAAGCCGAATACGACGCGGCTTTGAGGACGTATATCCGTGAGATTCTCAAGGTCAGTTCGTATCAGATCCTCGAGACCGAATACAACATGATCCCGATGACTGACGCGCCTTTTCAGGTTCATCCCAGCGCACACGTGACCAACATCGGTACGGCGGGTGGACGCACCAAAGCCAGCACCGGTTACACCTTCCGTCGCATTCAACAACAATCCGCCCTGATCGCCTCGAGCCTTGCTGCGAATGGTCATCCTCATTATTCAAGCTCGAGCTTTGACTGGTACGGCTGGATGGACAGCGTGTTTCTGAATGTGTTGTCGCACCACCGCCAACCCGGCGCGGAACTGTTCACAAATTTTTTCAAACGCAATCCGGTTTTGCGGGTCTTGGATTTTTTAAACGAATCCTCAAGCTGCAGCGCCGATCTTGCCCTGATGACGACGATGAACATGCCGGTGTTCATTCGCAGTGCCCTCGAAATCATCGCGGCAGACAT
>JANOWZ010000575.1:0-8753 GCA_031418155.1 Deinococcales bacterium | reverse complement strand
CGAAGCATTCGAGCAAGCGCACCCAGTCATTCAGGCCGCCTACGCCCATTATGCATTCGTGGCGATTCATCCGTTCGCGGACGGCAACGGACGTTTGGCTCGAGCCATCGCCTCGATTTTCACGCTGCGGGCAGAATCGATTCCGGTGATGGTGTTGTTCGACACTCGAGCCGAGTATTACGCCGCGCTGCAAGAGGCCGAGCAGCAGAATTACCAGCCGTTCACCGATTTCATGTTTGAACGGTCACTCGAGGGTGTACAGTTGGCGAGCGAGAGTTTTGAAGCGGCGAAAGATGATCTCGAGGGTTCACTCGAGCGGATTCAGAATGTCTATGCAACCAAAGGAGGTTACACGCATGAGCAGATTGATTCTGCCGGACAGCAGTTTCTAGAGCTTTTTAGGAGTGAACTTGAAGCAAGGATGTCTGGTTCAAACCATGAAAATCTTAGTTTTGAAATCAAGGTTGAAAAAAATAAACATAGTATCAATGCTCCAGGTCAGAGAAATTCGGAAAATTCAATTTCGTTCATAGCATCATCGAGCCTTCCATATCAGGTGTCTATGCAACGAGAATTTTATTTTTTACTTCCAATGAATCCTGATACTGACGGGGAAATTTCTCTAGGTAATGTAATGCAATCGAACGAAAGTTACGAATGCAGAATCAATGAAGTTATCCCAAATCTAAAGTCTGCACTTCGTATTCGCGTTTCAATCATGGTTGAACGGTTCTTGAACAAACGTCTCGCAGAATTCGCGGACCTACTCGAGCAAGCCAAAAATAACAGATAGCCCGCTTCCCGTACTGGCGATGGCAAAGCATGCTTCGCCCCTACGGTTTTCACCCCAGCGGCGCGAGCAGTTGATCCAAATCGTTTTGCGTCAACGCCGTGCTCGAGGTCAGGCTGCCCTCAAGAATCCCTTTGGCGAGTTCGGCTTTGCGCGATTGCAATTGCAGAATGCGTTCTTCGAGGCTGCCCGCCGCGATCAGTTTGTAAACGAAGACGGCTTTGGTTTGCCCAATGCGGTGTGCTCGGCTCGAGGCTTGGTCTTCGGCGGCGGGATTCCACCACGGGTCGAGGTGAATCACGGTGTCGGCGGCGGTCAGGTTCAGGCCGACTCCGCCCGCTTTGAGTGAGATCAGGAAGACGCTGGTTTTGCCGGATTGGAACGCATCGATTTGTTCGGGTCGGTTTTTGGTGTCACCGGTCAGTTTGGAGTACGCGATGTCACGGCTTGAAAGTTCCGGCTCGAGCAGTTCGAGCATGGATGAAAACGCGCTAAACACGAGCAGCTTGCGACCCTCCTCGAGCATTCGTGGCACGCTTTCACGGAACCATTCGAGCTTGGCGGAATGCTTGACTTTTTTGGCCGCCTCGAGTTTCAGTAACCTTGGATCGAGGCAGGTTTGCCGCAGTTTTAAAAGCGCATCGAGAATAAAAATTTGGCTGCGGGCCAGACCGCTGCGTTCGATCTCCTCACGCACCCGATCCGACATGCTGGTACGAAGGGTTTCGTACAGATCTCGTTGACTTCCCTCGAGTTCGACCCGTTCGATGATCTCGGTTTTGGGTGGCAATTCTTTGGCGACCAATGTCTTCTCGCGGCGCAGCATGAACGGTTTGACCCGCTTGGCGAGCGCGTTGCGGCGCAAATTGTCGCCGTGCTTTTCAATCGGGTTGCGGTACTGTTCGCGGAAGCGTTTTTCATCGCCCAGAAATCCGGGCATCAGGAAGTGAAACAAACTCCAAAGTTCGCCGAGGTGATTCTCGAGCGGCGTTCCGGTCAGGCACAATCGGTGTCTGGCCTTGAGGCTGCCGACGGCTTGGGCCGCGCCGCTGCGGGCGTTCTTGATGCTTTGCGCCTCATCCAAAACGAGCAGGTGAAACTGGTGCCGCTCGAGTTGTTCGAGGTCACGCAAAACCAGCGGGTACGTGGTCAGGACAAGATCGTACTCGGGAATGCGGGAGAAATCCTGATGGCGTTCGGTGCCGTGCAGGACCAGCACTTTCAGTCCGGGCGTGAATTTTTCGGTCTCGAGTCGCCAGTTGGTCATCAGGCTGGTTGGCGCGATCACGAGGCTGGGCAGGTCGGCGCGACCAGTATTTTTTTCCTCGAGCAAATGCGCCAGGGTTTGCAATGTTTTTCCCAAGCCCATGTCGTCAGCGAGGATGCCGCCCAAATCCATCTGCCGCAAGAATTGCAGCCAACTCATACCTTGGATTTGGTAGGGCCTCATGTTGGCCTCGAGTCCTTCGGGTGGCTCGAGCACGGCGATGCCGGAGAAATCGCGCAGTTTTCGACCAAGTTCGAGGACGGTTTCACCGCCGAACCAACGGAGTTTCAGGGATTCCTCGAGTTCGAGCAGTCTTGCTGCATCGAGGATCGGCAATCGCAATTTGCCATCGTGCAGTCGGTCGGTTCCGTAGAGTTCAATCAGCACTTGCAAAATCGGACGGACCCGAGCGGCGGGCAGCGCAAGCAATCGACCATCCGGCAATTGCGGATAAAACACGTGATCGTCTGAAAGTGTGCCGATGTTGGCGCTCGAGAGCAGGCTTGGATTTTGTTCGATCAATGCAATCAGAATCGGGATCAGGCTGACGTTGCGCCCATCAACAATCACACCCAACTCCAGGCCGAACCAACCCCCAATATCTTCGCCGAGGCCGCCGTACCAGTCTTCTATTTGCGCGATGTTGAAACGGAATCCGGGTTCGTATTCGACCTGCCAGCCTTGGCTTTGCAATTCCGGGAGACCATCGTTGATGAACGCGAGCCACGCTTCACGGTCGCCAAGTTTGCCACCGCCGCGTTTGCCGATGCTCCAGTGGTTCTTGCGGTTCGCCGGGATGCGATGTGCGGGCATCAGGCCGTCCAACGGCGTTAAATTCATCTCGAGGAGTTTGAGTTCAAAACGACGTTCGGCTTTGGTATCGCGGGTGGTGACGTGAATCGCGCCATCGCGGTACTCGGTGATTTTCACGGCCGCAGAACCTGACGCGATCCGGCGCACCCCGTAGCCAAACTCGAGCGTGAGGGTTTCGAGCGGTTCGTCTGGGCGGTTCCATGAGGCGCTCGGCATCGTGCCGGAATGCAGGCGCAGGCACGGCACGCAAGGAAGGGTATGTTCGCGCAAATCGAGCGCTTGCGGCGCGGGCAATTCCGGGAATCGACCCATGAACTCGTGCCGGAAGGCCAGCAGGGATTCCGGGCTGACCGGCGGGGCGCTCAAAAAGCTTTTGGTCGCGGCAGGCTCGAGGTTGGTTTCGCACGGGCCGATCTGGTGGCGCACCGTGTCCACGTACCAAGCATGTGTGAAGGGTAAGGTCGCATTCGCGGGTGGTTCGCACTCGAGTCGGGCGCGTTGCGTGCCGGTCTCATCGATCATCCAGGCGGCTTGAGCGGGACGTGGCTTGCCCAAGGAAAGCGCTGGTGTCTCGAGCGACCCAAGAAACACGCGACCCGTGGCGAGCAACCGAGAGAGCATCTCGAGGGTCAAATTGGAATCGTTCAAGTTGCGGGTGTTGGAACCCGATTGCGAGTAATCCTTGCCGCTGCACGCCATCAGGAGTTGTAGCACATCCAAATCCTGCTGCGCGTATTGCGGCACGTTTGCCAAATGATCCGGGATGCTCGAGTGTTTGACATCGGTCCAGGTGCCGTTGGCTTTGCTCAGGCCGTTGTACAACTCGATGCTGGTGGCGCTGCGGGCCACGGTGGGTGCTTTGAGCACGAACAGCAACTCACGCACCTTGCTGGATTTGCTGACCGGTTTCGTCGGGTGCAATTCGCGTTCGGTCGTCTCGAGCCAGCGTTGCAGTTCTGGCGTGATCGCGGGCACGGCGGGCGTTTCGACCCGACGTTTGACGGGTTGGGCCGGTGTTGGCCCAGACATTGGCTCTGAAGCTGCCGCATTTTGTCGCATCTTCAGGGCGCTCTTTGCCACGTCACGCAGCGTGGCGGTGCTCATGCCGCTCAGGGTTTCTTTTGAGAGCGTGCGTTGCAGGTACTCGAGCATTTCTTCAACCGTTTGCGGTTGTGATGGAATGCCTGAAATTTCCTCGGTTTTGGCGGTTGATCCCGCAAGCAGCTTGACCTGGGCTGGCGTGCCGTGGCGCGTGACCACCTCGAGCATCAAGGCCGCCACGTGCTTGCAGTTGTGACCGACCGGGCACGAACACTGCCCGTTGACCGTCAAGCCCCCTTTGAAACTCGAGCGGATCTTCTGCTTGTAGGTCTCACCGTAACTGCCACGCACCCGACCGACGATCTCGCTGCCGTCACTGCTCGCTTCAATCGCCATGATTTTGTCCTCACGGCGAATGCCTCTGGCCCGCTCGAGTTCGGTCCTCGAGAAGGTCTGGTTCAGATCGGTGACGGTGTAAATCAATTCCACAGGTGTCCTCGGTTCAGGTGAGCGGGCCGTCCCGAATCCTTTGGGATGCAGCACTCGATCATATCCCTGATTGGCTTCGCATGGTCGAGATTTGCCGAGTACGGGTGCAGCAATACAGGCTCGAGATTTCCCTGACCCTGCTTCGGGACATTCTCAAGGCCGCAAAAGTGGCACAATACGCTGGTGGAAGTCTGGTTGCTCAATTTGGCGGTGCTGGTCTCGTGGCTGTTCACGCTGCTGGCGTGGAATCAATGGTCGGCGCGGCGTAAATTGCATCAGGGCGTGTGGACCATTGGCCTGTTGTCCTTCGCGGTCGGTGTGACCTGCGAGGCTGTGGCTCGAGGTCAGGGCACATGGTCGGAGGGCGTTTACCGGCTGTGGTATTTCACTGGCGCGATGCACGGCGTGACCTGGCTTGGGCAGGGCACGTTGCATTTGATGAACCGCAATGCTTGGACGAACCGGATGCTCGAGGTGCTGATTGTGCTGGCGGTGATCACTGGGATTGTTGTTATGAACGCACCGATTGATTTTGCGAACCTCGCCACGCCGTTTGAACCGAGCGGCAAGGCATTCAATGAGATTTCTGCCGCCGGTTGGGGCACGCCTCGGGCGTGGACGATTCCGTTCAACATTTACGGCACGATCTGGCTGGTCGGTGGCGCATTCGCCTCGAGTTTGAGTTTGTGGCGCACGCATCGGCCTCGGGCTTTGGGCACGCTGCTGATCGCCGTTGCCGGTTTGGGTTTGGCCAGCACCTCGAGCCTGAACCGCTTTGGGATTTCGGGCCTCGAGACGGTCGGTCGTTTGCTGGGAATCAGCGTGCTGTTTGTCGGGTTCCTGTTCTCAAATTTTACCGCCACAGCCTTCGCTGGCGTGCGCTTGCCGCGCCCACAACCGATGACCGTGCTGGCCGTGACGGGTTGGGCGCTCGCGCTCGCCGCCTTCTTCAAGCTTGAGCCTGCGGCACTCCAATTCACGCTCGAGTCGCCCGGATTGGTTTTGATTGGCGCGTTCGTGCTCGCCTTCGTGGTGCTGGTGGTGCTCAAAGCACGACAGCGCAACCGGCGTTTCAAAACACTGGGGAATCGCTTGCAACGCTCAAGCGACTAAAATCTGGCGGTCAAACTCGGGCAGCAGTGGTGAGCACTTGCCGGTACAGGATCAGCAGCGATTCGGCACAACCATCCCAGGTCGGCAACTCGAGCGCCGGTTGCTGCAATGGTTCACGAATCTGCAACAGGATTTGTCGGGCCACCTCGTTCGTGTCCGCCTCGAGCGTGACGCTGCGGGCGAACCCCTGATCGGCAAATTCTCGCAACGCCGAGGCGTAGGTCACCAGCACCGGACGGTGCAGGACCAGCGCCTCGAGCACCGCCACACCGTGCGATTCGTACTCGCTTAACAGGGTCACAACGGCTGCCGAGGCGAGCAATGAGGCCATGCCCGCACGGTCCTCCGCTGGGATTGGCCCTATCTCGACGCGGTCAGCAACATTCAGGCTGGCGGCGAGTTGCCGCAACTCGGGTTCGTAAGGCCCAGAACCCACGATCCGCACCCGCGCATCCGGGCATTGCTCGAGCACTTTGGGCAGCGCTGCGATCACGCGATGGTGGCCTTTGTACTGCTCGAGCCGTCCGACCGAAACGATCAGCGTGCCGGGGGTACTCGGGGCATTCTCGGGCACGGTGGGCAATTGTGCGCCGTTCGGAATGACCATGAATTGCGCTTCGGGCAGGCGCAAACGCTCCTGAAACAGCGTCACCTCGGCCTTGGACACCCCGATCAGGCGTTTGGCTCGGGCCAGGAATGGGCGCAGCATCAGCGATTGCAGGTAACGCATGGCGTTGCGGGCCGCCGATGAATGCCCGCCGCTGTGAAACGAGAGCACATATGGCCGCCGCCCCCAGGTGGCCGCCAGCATGGCGAGCGGTGCGACCAGCGTGTGATACCCCTGGCAGTGGACCAAATCCCAATCGCCGTTGGCGATGATCCCGAACATTTTGGGTGAAAAAAAGTAATCGCGGTCTTTGGGATAGGCGGGCACACGGATGATGTGCACCCCGTCAGATTGCTCAAGCGCGGGCAGTGTGCCATCCAGGTCTGTGGTCAGCACGCTGACATCATGGCCCTGTTCGGCCAGACGGCGCGAGACTTCAAAGGTGTGGCGTTCCGTACCGCCAATCGAGGGCAAATACCGTGCCGTGACCATCAAAATGCGCAACCGGTTGTTTGAGCCTCGAGCTGGCGTAAGTGGATTGATTTTGAGTGGATTGACCACCGGACCCGCCATCGAATCCGTAATCGTCTGCGCGTGCGCCGGAGAAGACCACAACCCCTGCTCGAGCCCGCGCTGCACCACACCCCGACTCTCGAGGCTGAACTGGTTGCGGGCCAGATGACGCAAAATTGACAAACTCAGGTACGAACCCCAACCGATACGTTCCGGGATGGTCCAAGCGTTTGAAAAGCGAATCATCCAGAGTTTGTTGCGAACCTCGTAAAAGTAACGTCCGCTCGAGTCGTCCAGTGGCACGTAAGGACGGCTGGAAAGGTGCATGACCCTCGAGTTCGGTACGGCGTAGCCTTGGGCATCACGCAGCAATCGGGCGGTGTACTCGACATCATCGTTCCAGAAGTAGTATGCCGCCCACGGCAGGCCGTGCTTGGCCACACTTTGCAAACTGATCAGCGTTGAAACGAACGACGTGGCCCGCACCGAGGCCAGCCCCTCGCGCCGAGCCCAACGTTCGCGTTGTCGCCAAGAAATCCCGAACACGGGCCGGTTCATCGGGTGCGGCGTGCCATCCGTCCAAACCACGTAACTCGAGAGCAGACTGGGCCGCGAATCTTTGGGGAACGAGACCAGGGTTTTTAAGAGCATCTCGAGCGCATCCGGTTCCGGCACGCAATCGTCATCGAGCGTCCAGACGTACTCGAGCTTGCTTTCAAGCGCCCGCTCGAAGCCTTTTGAAAAACCACCGGCGGGACCGGAATTGACGTTCAAACGCACAATCTCGATGCCCGAAAACTCGAGCCGAATCGCCTCATACGTGCCATCCTCGCTGGCGTTGTCGATCACGACGATGTGTTCTGGCACGCGGGTCTGGGCGAGCACGGCACGGATGCAATTGCGCAACTGCTCGAGCCGGTTGTAGCTGACGATCAAGGCACAGACACTTGGGATGCTCGGCTGGATCGGATTGCTCGCCGGAGGCTGCGTGGTGGCGGTCACGGTTTCACCCCGTCTGAATCGGTCGCACTCGAGCCTGGACTCAATTTTGGAAACGCCGTCATGTACACATTGCGCCCAGCATAAACCGCCTCGAGACACAACGCGATCACGTACCCGGCACACAGACCGCTCAGGCCCGCCAGTTGAGCCCCAATCACCGCCAGGAATAACTCGAGGATGGTGCCAAGCGCGGCGTAACGGGCGATCCGCGCAAGTTGATTGCGAATCCGGCCCAAGGTCATGTAATGCGTTTTGATTACAACCGGCAGCAACGCGAACGCCAGGATTTGCAAACTGGTTTCCGCCTGAATCGCGTAGCTCTTGCCGAAAATGCTCAGGATCAAATGCGCCCCAAAGAACAGCACCAATCCGTAACCGGTCACGATCAGGCTTGATACTCCCAGGCTCGAGCGCAAACGGGTCGCCAGGGCTCTCGTGTCGGCGGCGCTCATGGCGTGCAACACCGTGGCGAGCGCGTGCGGCACCACAAATCCAAAACCGGTCAGCATCCAGGCGACGTAAAAACTCGCATTGGCCGTCGCGCCGAACAATGAAATCACAATCAATGGCAAGATGTTGCCCGTGCCCAAGTACGCCAGGTTGATCGCGTGATGCCCGAGCGCAACCTTTCGGGTCGCCCAAAGGTGCGCAAAATCGGGTTTGGGCAAAACACGAATCCCCTCCGAGCGCATCGTCCAGGCGAGCATCACGAACGCCATGCCCAAACCGAGCACCCAACTGGCGAACAGTGTGGTGTTGCCAGCGGCCCGCAAACTCGAGACACCGAGCGCAATCAGCAACCCAAGTTTAAGCACCGCAAACAGCGCGTTGCGCCAGAGTTGCAACTTGCCGCGCAACATTCCGATCAATGCCTCGTCGAGGACCGTACCGATGGTGGAGAGCGCCACACCGCCAACAAACAAAAGGCTGAGCAACCAGTTTTGCTGCAACGGCGCGAATTCCTTGGACACCAACGGCACGAACACCACGGCCAGCAAGCCGATCACTGCGCCGGTTCCTCCCGAGGCGATCAGCGCCGCACTGACCAAACGGCCACGGTCACGCCGCATTTGCGGCAATTCGCCGATCAAGGTGTTGCCCAGCCCAAGCATCGCAAC
>JANOWZ010000574.1:0-15283 GCA_031418155.1 Deinococcales bacterium | reverse complement strand
TGCGGGGCTGAAGCCAGTGTCGAGCCGTTCAAAGGCGAGGGTTCGGCGTTCTTCGAGTTGGGCTTTGGTCAGGCGTGATGGGGTCCAAGGCATGGGTGATTCTACAATTTCTTGTCAAACTGAAAATGCCGGAGTCAATATGTTCGAGTCATTGCGACCTGAGATTTTGGGGTTCAACAGCCGTTCGACTCGCTGGGTTGGGTCAGGCCAAACTTGGCAGTTCCGAATGATGCGCATGGTGCGGGCAGCGGTTCCCAAGTCTCGAGGTGATGACAACAAAATGCAGGGGCGACCATTCGCCCCTGCACTCGAGAGGGTGAATTTATGGTTGCTGGATCTGTGTGTTCTCCAGCACCATGGCGGGCAGGAATGGTGTCTGAATGCCTGGGTTGCTGTAGGTGGCCGTGCCGGTTGCGGTGGCGCTGCCGACCAGATCCGCCGAAGTCCTGGTTGTGTACAGCATCATCTGACCGGGCATCAGGTTGGTGGTCGGGAAGCTGACACTCGAGGGATTGACAGAACTGGCGTCGAAGCTGAAGCTCCAGGTGATGCCACCATCGGTTGAGAGGAACGCCTGCTGTTCGCTGGTGCCGCCGCTGAAGCTGGCCACGCCACCGCTGAGGTTGGCGGTGTAGCGAACATCGGTGGCAGTCGCGCCGCCATGGTTGGTGACGGTCATGTAGTAAAAATAGCTGGTGCCTTGGTGAACGCCGAGGAGTTGCACGGCTCCGGTGGGATCGCCTTGGTTCCACTCGGAGATCGAGTCGAGTTCGATCCATGGCTCTTGCTGCAAGATCACCGTGACCTTGGCGCAATCGCGGATGCCGTAACGCAGGTCAATCAGGTCGTTGTGATGCAATGGGTTCGCGTCCCACGGACGGGCCTCGAGTTGCTTCCAGTCCATGCCATCGATTTGTGGCTGGTTGAGGTTGTCCGCATCAAGGTAGGCGCAGTTGTACCAGTACGGTTCGGGCAGGCACTTGGCGATGCTTGAAAGTTTGGCGGTGTCCATCGGCGAGGGCAGGTTGGCACGCAATGCAAGTTGTGTTGTGCCGCTGTCACCACCACCGAGGATCGGCACGATCTTCCAGACCACACCCTTGTCGGGGATCGGGGTCAGTGAGAAACTCGAGGCTGGGGCAATGCCCTCATCGTCAAGGACGTTCAGGGGCAGGCCACTGACGAAATCCAGACCCGTGTCGAAGATATCGGTCAGCCGCAGATTGCGACCGTAAGGGTTGTCACGCGATGATGGCACTTGACCATTGAACTCGCTGGGGTACGTGGCCATCAAGCCATCGTAGCGAGGGTGACGGTCGGCGTTCTTGATCTTGATGTCGAAGTAAGCGACCTGACCGACATCCATGGGTTGGGCCGGGTTGATCAGCTTCTTCTCGATCTCAAAGATCGGACGCACGCCGTGAATCACGACATCGTTTTCAAACGCCGAACCGTTGAAATCAACCTTGACTTGGTGGCCGCTGGTGCTTGGGTTACTCGAGAGTGGCGCACCTGTAAACCACGTGCCGGTGACATCCTCGAGTGCGGCCCCGTTTACCACCTTGTATGGGTCTGGGTAGGCCGCTTGATAGACGGGTTTGATTTGGTACGTGGCGGTCTTGGCCAGGTCATCTTTGTCCCAGGCGAAGCCGGGTTTTTGCCGCAGGTAAACCTGGAAGGTCACATTGATCGATTCGTTCGCCATCAGTTTGTCGAAGCGAGGATCGGGGGTGTTCTGCCAGTTCCAGGTGACCACGTGACCGCTGCCATCGTAGGTCGCGCCAATCGGTTGCACGGTGCTCGAGATCACGCCGAGTTCGGCGGGCAGGGCATCGGCAATGGTGACGTTGTAAACGGGGTCAAGGCCCACGTTCTTGACGGTCAGCGAGGCGGTTGCGGTGAAGACACTCGAGGCGGCCACGGCGGGATCGTCCTTGGCGGCGAGGGTGTGATCGTTCTTGCCACCAATGAAATTGGAGGGGTCAACGCCGCTGACCTTGTTCAGGTGATGCTCGGGTCCGGCCCAAGTGAGTACGTGATGGTCGATGCTCTTGCTGATCGACAGGTAACTGCCGATCCAACGTTTTTGCGCAGTGAAGTCTTTGAGTGGGAATTCGTAGGTGGTTGTGCCGTACTTGAACTTGGTGATCAGTGTGACTTTGACGCTGGCTTGGATCGGCAAGTCCTTCAGGCCGAGTCCATCTTTGGGTTCGATGCGCACGCTACCGTCACGGTCATAGGCGGTCGCATCGCCCGAGAGTGAATCGTAAGTACCGGGCACGAAACCCACCTTTTCGCTGCTCGAGAGTTCAAACTTGAAGTTGAACATCTCGTTCGGCAGCGTGATCTTGGCTTGCGGTTGCTTGACAAACAACGACGCGCTGATTGGATGTTCGTTGGTGTCGGGATCGCCACGGTCAGTGCGGTTGTTCAATGGTTTGAAACGGTTGACCGCTTCAGGAAAGACCTTGCCGACGCGCTGGCCGGACGCGGTGCCATTGAAGTACAAATGCGAGATGTTGACGAAGAACACCTTGAATTCCTCGAGCACGCTGGTGGCGTTGGCGTTCTCGGCGGCGACGACCACCTTGGCGGGCTGGTCCAACAGCAGCATGGAATCCTTGTGGGTGTTGAGTGCTCCGAAGGTCGCGTACAGACTAAAAACCGCGTTGCCGTTCGAATCGGTCAGGATGCCATCACGGAAAGCGGCGGCAGCAAGCTGGTTGCCCTGGATTGCGGCCCGACCACGAATGATGGCGACGTGATCGCCAAAAAGTTCGCTGACGTTGACCACGATGTTGGCGTTGCGCACAGCCACGCCTTGGGCATCAGTGGCTTTGAGTGTGACCGAGACAGCCTCCTCGGTTTGTGAGGCATAAAGCTTGACGTTCTTGTTGTCATTGACTTCCTTGTGACTTGGCAAGGTCGCGCCGCTGGCGTCCTTGACGGAAACAATCTCGAGCTTGGCAACCACTCCGGAGGCGGGCTCGCTTTGTTGGTAGATCAATTGCGCCTTGACGCTCATGCCAGGATCAAGTTTGATTGTGATCGGACTCGGGTCACGAAATCCATTGACCGGCATGCCGTCAACACTGTACTGACCGGCATTCAAGGTCAGGGTGTGCTTGCCAGCCACAATGCCTTGAAACACTGACTTGCTGGTATTTGAAACTTGAACACCTGCTTTGGCAACGCCTTGAACGGTGATCTCGAGGGAGCTTTGTTTGATCGAAAGTGGTGCTGGGTTCGGGATCACATCCTGAGTACAGGCGATCAATCCGAAGACGAGGACGGGACCGAACAACCACCGGATGAGGTTCATAAGACCCTCCATTTGTTCTTGGAAGCGAATTGAAAAAAGGGTTGCGGTAGGAGTGAAATGTTCAAGATCATTGGCACCTCCTCGCCGGGAATTCTGATTTTCGGCTCGAGCAGTCAGGTCGAACAGTTGCCTCGAGCGGTTCGGGTCTGAGTGGCAACAGGACAGGATGGGCGGGGGGCGCTCCAGTCTGTTGTCAGTCACAAATTAGCGCAGAGGGCGTGACACCAGCGTCAAGCTGGCGTGACATCAATTGGTTCAAATTTCTTGTGCCACTCGAGGATTTGATCTGGCTTTAAGCGCGTTCTGCTAGAGTGACGTTGCCGCTCTGGCCCTCTGGGAGGTGCCTCGATGGGTGTCTATCTGCAATTGCTGGGATCACCTCGAGTCCGTATCGGACACCGGTGGTCTTCATTGTCTTTCGACCGTTCAACGACCCTGCTTGTGTACGTAGCGATGCGTTCCGATTGGGTCAACCGTTCAGAATTACGCGGTTTGTTCTGGCCCGAAAGCACTGAGGCTGGTGCGCAAAGCAACCTCCGGCAATTGCTGCTGCGAGCCCGCAGTTTGCCGTTTGCCGAACCACTCGAGATTGAAACCCGCCGGGTGCGTTATTTTGTCCAAACTGATGTTGAACAATTTCACCGCCACCTTGCGAACGCAAAATGGAGTGATGCCCTGAGCGAATATCGAGGTGACTTTTGCAGTGGCTGCGATCAAGACGGTCTTGACAGCGCGGATTGGTTGTCAAAAGAACGCGAACGGCTGCGCAGCGAGTGGCGACAAGCCGCCCTGAACTTGATCAACGAACACGAACAGGTAGGCGATCACCTGCACGCCGCCGAGATCGCTCGCAAGTTGCTCGAAGTGGATGCCCTCGACGAGGAGGCATTGATGGCCTTTGTGCGAGCCAGCGCTGCCGCCGGACATCGAGAGGAGGCACTCGAGAAATACAGCCGTTTTGAGATCATGCTGCGCGAGGAACTTGGTCTCGAGCCAATGGAGAATGTTCAGCAACTGATCGCTGCAATCCGCACTGGAAACGATCGGCATGGTGTGCGTCAGGAACACTCGTTGCTCGAGCCACGACTGGTTTATGCAAGCAGCGTTCCCACACCAGGCAGGGTGACCGAATGGCAAACACTCGAACGGGCATGGGACCAGCAGCAGGTGGTTTTCATCGCGGGCGAGGCCGGGATTGGCAAGACACGTTTGATGCTCGATTTCGCGGCTACCAAAGGCGCTTACCTGCATTACAAGGGGTATCCCGGCGATATGACCATCCCGTTTGCCGCTGTGATCCGGCACCTTCGTGAACGCCTTAAACTGCAACCGAACCTCGAGTTTCCCGCATGGATTCGGGAGGCTTTGTCCGGCCTGCTGCCAGAACTCGAGTCAATCGCTCTTCCGACCGATGGCCCAGCGTCACGCTTGCGCCTGTTTGATGCCCTCACGCAAGCGGCACTGCTTGCCACGAGCGATTGCAGTGCTTTGCTGATTGATGATGTGCAGTACCTTGATGCTGAAAGCCTGGAGTTGGCCGCATTCGGTGCTGCCCAGGCCGAACACCGTTTGGGATCACCTTTGCGACTCGTCCTGGCATTCCGGCCCGAGGAGGCAAGCACATCGCTTCAAACCATGGTTCGACGAATGGTTTCGACTGGCGAGGCGATTTTTCTCGAACTTGGACTACTCGATCAACATGGCCTCCGCGAGATGCTCGAGGAACTCGAATGGCAGGCAACAGACTCGCACCTCGAGCGGCTTTTTCATGACACTGGCGGGCAACCGTACTTTCTCGCCCAAGTGGTGCAAGCCCTTCGGCAGCGTCAATTCTCAGCGAGCGATCAAACTGTTCCGACCCATGCAGGTTTCGAGCAAACGGTTTTTGATCACGGTGATCTGCCATTGCCTGAGGCGGTCTCGAAGTTCGTTTGTGCGCGACTCGAGTGCCTGAGCGACCCTGCATTGCAGCTTGTTCGTTTGGCGGCCCTTGCTGGAAAAGCGTTCCGATCATGGCTCGCCGAAGTTGTGCTTGAACTTGAACCATTGAGGATGGGCGCGTTGCTCGAGGAACTCGAAGCGGCCAAGTTGATCGAAGCCCATCGTTTCCGGGCCGATTTGATTCGACGTGCAATTCTTGAATCCATGCCAACCACAACACAGGCACTTTTGTTCTGGCGCATGGCGGAAGCGTTTGAACGTCGAGAGACTGGTTCATTGCAAGCGGCTGCGTTTCGTCATCAAGCGTTCAGGTTGCCGAATGGTTTGTCCAAATCGACCCGTCTGTTCGAGGACACTGCCGGTCGATCTGCATTGGGCAAACGCTCCTGGAATCAACCACTTGATTCTCTCGAGCCGGAACCACGAAACGGATACAAAACCGTTTCCTAACGATGCCTCGAGCCTGAAGTGATTTTGCTGTGATTGCGTTCTGGCTGCCTCGAGTTGTTCTGGGTTGGAACGAAGTGGGTCAACAGTTCGACGACCGACCAAACCAGCAATGCCGCACTGAAGACAACGATCCAACCGTCAAACGGGATCGGAACGGCCCCCAATGCCAGCGCCGCCCAAGGCTGCGTGCCGACCAAGACTTGAACGAGAACGCCAAGGCTCGAGCAGGCGATCAGCAGCAGGTTGCGTTCTGGTCTGATGTGAACTTGTCGCGCCGAAAACACCAGCAGCAATTGCGAGAGCGCCATGAAATGAAAGACGGCACTGCGGGTTGCGTTGTAGTCAAAACCGAAACGCGGCAAGACCCACAGCAGGCACAATGCAATGCCCGCAACCAACGCACCAACGGTCCGCACAAAGCACATTGAAGCCCGGTCAAGCAAACTCGAGCCACTGTGCGTGTGCATCATCGCCTCGGGGTGACGGTCAAACGCCAAGGCCAGCGCGGGCAGGCCATCGGTCAGCAGGTTGATCCACAAGATCATGGTGGCGGTCAACGGCACAAGCCTTTGACCGTCGCCGTCACGCAAACCAAAGACAACCGAAAGCGTCGCGCCAAGCGCGATCACCAGCACCTCAGCCAGATTCGTGCCGAACATGAAGCGCACAAAACTGCGGACGTTCTCGCCGATGGTTCGACCCTCCTCGAGCGCCGCGATGATTGTGGCGAAGTTGTCATCGGTGATCACCACGTCCGCAACCTCGCGGGCCACATCGCTGCCGCGTTGACCCATCGCCACGCCGATGTCGGCGCGTTTGAGTGCGGGCGCATCGTTGACACCATCGCCCGTGACGGCAATGATCTCGCCCTGCAATTTCAGGGTTTCCACAATGCGCAATTTGTGTTCAGGTGTGACTCGAGCGAAGGCATTGACTTCACGCACCGCTCGCTCAAATTCGTCAGGCTCAAGGGCATCAAGCTCGATTCCAGTTACGGCACGTTCGGTCCGAATGCCAATCTGTTGCGCCACCAGCGCCGTTGCCGGATGATCACCGGTGATCATCAATACGCGCACTCCAGCCTGGATTGCGCTTTGAATTGCGCCCAAGACTTCGGCCCGTGGCGGGTCCCAGAGCATCACCAATCCGAGAAATTCGAGGTCGTTTTCCACTTCGCCGCGACCGGTCGCCAGGGCAAGCACCCTGTAACCTTGCGTCGCATATTCTTCGGCCTTTTCGAGCCAACGGGTTCGATCTGCTGGTGTGAAATGCGTGCGCTCGAGCAGCACTTCAGGTGCGCCTTTGAGGAAGCTGATTTGCTCGCCGTCTTTTTCAACCGTGACGCACATGAATTTCCAGGCGCTGTCAAAGGGACGTTCCGCCACCCGCCGGTATGCGCCTCGTATCGCGTTCAGATTGAAAGTGGAATCCTCCAGAAGTTCGTGCTCGAGAACGTACTCAAGCAACCCCAACTCGAGCGGATCACCGATCCCCGTCTCGAGGTCGGCATCGTTGACCAGCAGCATCGCCAGCCGTGCCCGCTCGAGATCCGGCGTATCGAGGTGTCGCACGCGCATCCGATTCTCGGTCAGCGTTCCAGTCTTGTCCGTGGCGATCACCGTGACAGATCCAAGCGTTTCGACCGAAGCGAGCCTGCGAACCACGGCACGGCGGCGCACCATTCGTTCCACACCGAGCGCGAGCGTCAATGTCAATACGGCGGGAAGACCTTCCGGCACGGCGGCCACCGCCAGCGCCACCGCGAAGAGCACCACCGCAGACGCATGTTCGATTCCTTCGGTCAAGATGCCGCCCACCGCGATCAGCACCGCAATGCCGAGCACCCATCTTGCAACCAATCCAGAGAACGCATCCAAACGGGTCTCGAGTGGGGTCTTGCCCGTGTGCACCCTGCCGAGCAGTGCAGCCAGTTTTCCCATCGCGCTGTGCGAACCAGTGCGCACAATTTGTGCCAGGGCGTGACCGCGCAGCACCAACGTGCCAGCAAATATTTCGTCGCCCGCAGCCTTCTCGAGCGGCAAGGATTCGCCGGTCAGCACCGACTCGTCTAACGTAAAATTCACGAGTCCGCTCTCGTTCTCGAGCAATTTCGCATCGGCTGGCACACGGTCACCCGCTTCGAGACGCACCACATCTTCTGGCACCAGTTCGTTGCTCGGAATTCGCCCAAAGCTGCCGTCGCGCAATGTCCAGACCTGTGGTGCGGACATCTCTTTCAGGCGTGACAGCGCCCGTTCAGATCGGTACTCCTGTGCCACTCCCAGCCCGGCGTTCAAGGCAAGAATCAACAGGATCACCAGTGCCTCGAGCGGGATTCCTTTTGCCCCCTCGAAATACCATTGGCCCGCATCGAAGACCAAAGCGAACAGGAGAATGTAGATCAATGGGCTGGTGAATTGTTTGAGCAATCGCTGCCAAAACGAAAGAGGGCGCGGCTCGGGCAAGGTGTTCGGACCAAACTCGAGCAGTCGTTGCGCTGCATCCGCGCCAGCAAGACCAAAGGCTCGAGATTTGATTTTTTTCGCATCCTGTATTTGGGTCATTGCACAGCACCTCGGGTCAGATGGGTGAGTCTCGAGGATGGGTGTTACGAAGCCATTAGGTTCGGCTTGTCCTCTTGGATTTCCTGATCGATTGATCGGATGCTATGGCGGTTTTCGCGCCTCGGTTGGTAATGCTCCGGTAATTCGTGCGATCAAGAATCAACTTCAAGCATCGGCATTCGTTTGCCGAGAAGAGGTTGAACCCATGATTCACCGTGTCCTGGTTCCCACCGATTTTTCCGAGCGTTCCGAACGGGCGTTGCGGTTCGCTCGTGACAATTTCCCTGAAGCGCAGATCCACGTGATTTACGCACTCGATTGGGCTGACCGGGAACATGGCATCACGCAGGCTTGCGTTGAGATGCAATCCGAAGGGGCCACGGTACTGCCCGAGGAACGCGAGTTGATCAAACGGTTCGACACGGACCTGCGTGATCGGCTCGAGCGTTTCGTGCGCAATGCAATTCGTGCCGATCAGGTCACGACAAGCTATTTGTTCGGCGATGTCGTCACCGTGATTCTCGAGACGGCACAACGCTGGCAGGCAGATTTGATCTGCATGGCCACGCACGATTACCGTGGCCTGGAACGTATGGTGTTTGGTTCCGTGGCCGAGGCCGTGATTCACCGCGCCAAGATTCCAGTCTTGATCAAAAAGGAATTTGACGCGACTTCGACCGGTGCGAAGATTCGGCTCGGACGCCGATTCAACCGTGAAGCTCGAGAAATGAGCCTGTCATGACCCAAGTTTTTGCACTTGAACCATTCGGCACCCTCAGCGTTCCCCACCTCGAGCAAACCTTGCCGAAACGGCAGGTGCTCAGCGCGGTGGTCCATGTGGACCCGCACCGCGTCGAGAATCACGGCTCGAGTTTGTTGATTCGAACCCGCAATGCGCTCAAAGCCAGCAATGCCCCCGAACGGTTGGTGCAAACTGTGCTTGAAAATCTTGCAAATGCTCGGGTCGAGGGCGGTCGCACACGGGCGTATTACCTCTGGAGCGATCACGGTCACGTGCATGGTCAGGCGCTCGAGATTCCGTTGGCTCTGCCAGAACGGGTGCGTTTTGGAACCCCCGATTTTTCTGCGCTCGAGTTTGCGTTGCAGGCCAAACCTCGTACCGCGATGGTCTTGATTGACCGTGAATGGGGCCGCATTTTCGAGGTCAACCTTGGCGAGATAAGGGAACTCAAACGCCTTGAGAACGTTTTGGATGGTCAAAAATTTGTGGAACGCGATCTGACCGAGAACCTCGCTCGGAACGAAATTGCACGGGCCGACCGTGAACGCACCGATCCGCATGAAGACAGCAACCGCCGCTTGCTGGAACGCAACAACGACAACGACGGATTGGTCCGCAAACTCGAAGATCAGGATCGACGGTTCATCAATGCTGTGGTCGAAGCACTCGAATGCACCTGGCACGAACAGCATTTTGAGCGTCTGATCGTTGGCGGAATGCTCGAGACCATTCCTGCATTTCGGGCGCAACTCTCCCCAGAATTGCAAGCGGTCTTTGCCGGTGAATTCCACTGTCGAGGCAACGCCACCAGTTCTCAAGTGCTCGAGACGGCACAAGTCGCGCTTGATCAGGCACAAGTATCCTTCGAGAAAGAATTGATCCTCAAGGCCCGAGAGCATGTGCATGGCCCTGTCGAAACGCTCAAGGCTGTCCAAGAAGGTCGGCTGCATCACCTGCTCGTCGCCTTCGATGGCGCAAACATTCTCGTTTGGCGCGAGACTGGCCCGAACCCGTACCTGTTTGCGGAGCATCCGCCGCAAGGTCAATCGCCGCTGTCCGGTCAGGCGCTTGAACGGGTTGCGCTGCGCGATGTGCTGCTTGCTTTGCGAGACCGATTTGGTCTCAGGATCACGATGCTCGAGGGTAATGCTGCCGACAAGCTCGAACTCGAGATGGGTGGCATGGCTGGTTTGTTGCGGCATTGATGCTTGGGTCTATTGATGCTCGGCAAGGAGGATTGTATGGAACGCGAACACAATCGGGACCAAAACAGTGGTGATCAAGAAAACGGTTCGATGATTGGCGGTGCCGTGCTGATTGCGCTCGGTGTGATTTTTATGGCGCAAAACATTGGCGGCATGCACTTGGGCAATTGGTGGGCGTGGTTCATCTTGGTTCCAGCGGCGATGGCTTTCTGGCAGGCGTATCAGGCGTACCTCGAGGCTGGTCAGCACGTGACGCAGAAGGTTTGGGGATTGGCGGCGGGTGGTTTGGTGCCGTGCGTGATCGGTTTGATCTTCTTGTTCAACCTGAATTTCGGCACGCTCTGGCCGTTTTTGTTGATCGCAGCAGGTGTCGCATCGATGATGCGTTGGAAGGCCACGCGATAGACCGACACCTTCGGTCTCGAGGGAAGAGACTCTGCTTTTGACCAAATTGTGTTGGTCCCACTGAATTGTTTGGAATCCTAACCGTCGCGTAACAGGTCGCTGTCACACTGCTGGCCAGGAGGTCACCATGCGACCAATACGGATTTTGATTTTCGCCGCCACAACTGTTCTCTCGACCCTGGCAGGCTATGCGCTTCTCGCGCCAGTTCGCCCCATTCTGACCAGTTCGGCGCAGGTCACCACCGGTGCGTCGATTCCCACAAGTACCGATAAGCCGATCACACCGACCAATCATGAAGTAGTCCGTCCACAGGTAGCAACTCCAGTTGTACAGACCACACCACGTGTGATCACCGAGATTCAATACGTCGATGCACCTGCGCAAAGGGCATCACCACGCACGACAAATCCTGAACGTGAAGTTGAACAAGCCGAAAGCGAGAACAACCATGACGACTAAACCACGCAGCACAAAACGCAAGTTCGATGCGGCACTGGCGACCAGCTTGGTACTGGTGTGCAGCCTCGGATTTGGAATCGGTTTCGGAGCACGCCTCTATCCGCCCGCCAAAAAAGTTGCAGCGTCAGCCTCGCCGACAGCGTTGGTGGCACCGCAACCTCGAGTTTCATTTCTCAAATCTGATCGAGCATTGATGCCTCGGATCATTAAACCAAGTGCGGTTCGGGTGCAAGCCTCGAGCCTCACGAATCGCCCCGCCGCAGCCCCAACCGTTCAAGCCCCACAGGTGGTCCGTCGGGTGGTTCGTGTGGTGCGGCAAACATCGCGCCCGGTGATTGCCACCACCAAGGGAAGCTGATGGAACGGCTCGACTTTCAGGCGCTTGGCACGACCGTCAAGGTTGAAGCCAATCGGCCACAGTGGGCCGCCAATGAGGTCTTGAGGCTCGAGCAATTGTTGACCCGTTTTGGCGAATCACCGTTGACCCGACTGAACCGTGAGGGAAGCCTCTTGAACCCGCCGAGCGAGTTGGTTGAAGCACTCGAGCATTCACTGGACGTGGCGGAACTCACGCAAGGATTGGTGACGCCAACCGTCCTAGGGGCGCTCAAGGTGAGTGGCTATGACCGGTCGATTGAACAGGTTCGCGCCTCACCTCGAGCGGTGTCCACTGGTCGTGTGACGGTTCCCGATTGGCGTGAAATACGAATCTCGAGCGAACGCATCACCTTGTCGCTCAGCACTCAACTCGATCTGGGCGGCACGGCGAAAACCTGGATCATCGAACATATTGCCAAAATGCTCGAGGGTGATTTCTTGATCGATGCGGGCGGCGACATTGCCCTGCGACAATCGATCCCATTTGCGCTCGAGATTGAACATCCAATCGGAGGCGAAGCGCTGCACTTGGAATTGCCCGTCGGTCGTTGGGGTGTGGCCACCTCGAGCACGCTCAAACGCGCCTGGCGTGGCGGGCATCACCTGATCGATCCGCGTTCAGGGCAGCCGTTGTGCTCGAGGTTCGTGCAAGTCAGCGCCGTGACCAAGCTTGCGACCGAGGCGGAGGTGTTGACCAAACTTGCGTTGCTCGACGAGACGCTTCTCGAGCAATTGGCCGGTGATGCGTTCGTGTTTGCGTTTGACTCGCAAGGTGAATCTTGGCAGTGGAATGGCGTACATTTCGAGCCGGACAAGCTCGAGGTAAGCGAGTCTGGATTGGACTTGCTCGAGCCAAAATCACTCGGGCATCTGGAGGCCGCATGACCACCCCAAGCAAATCAACATTGGATGCGATGCCCGAACCACAACACCCGCACCTGTTCAACGAAATTCTGGCCGGACTGATTCTGGGTGCACTGGCTGTCGCTTGGCTGTTCTCGCTCTGGCAACTCGCGCCCGGTCCGCTCGCCTGGGTGACACTGCGGGTGCTCGGTACGCTCTCCTACGCGGCCTTGGCGGTGGCAACGGCGTTTGGTGCATTGGTGGCCAGCAAGTACTCACCCGACTGGTTGGGTCGGGCCGTGCAATTTGGTTGGCACGGATTGCTCTCGGGTTTCGCGCTGCTCACCGGCATCCTTCACGGATTGTTCCTGATCGTTGATGGCCAATACGCTCAATCGCTGACCGCGATCCTCTTGCCGGGAGGCTCGAGTTTCAAACCGCTCGAGGTTGGGCTCGGCACGCTCGGGTTGTACGGCCTGATGCTGGTTTACGCTTCTTACGTTTGGCGTGATCGGCTGCGATTGAAGCCAAACGTCTGGCGCATGATTCACCGCCTCGCCTACCCAGTATTTATCGCCCTGACCTTGCACGCGGGTTGGACCGGCAGCGATCCACTCTTGCCGCTGTACTTGACGGCGATTGCGGCGGTCACACTGAACACCACCTTGCGCGTGCTCGAGGGCTTGACTGCCAAACGAGATGCGTTGCCATGAGGCTGTTGTTGATCGAAGACGATGCTCGAATTGCCGAACCGGTTTCGGGTGCATTGCGCGAGGCGGGTTATGCCGTCACCTGGCGAAGCGATGGTCCAAGCGGACTCGAGGAGGCGCTGGCAGGACAGTATCCGATGATCATCCTCGATGTGATGCTGCCCGGCATGGACGGCTTCGAGGTCGCCTCGCAGTTGCGTCAGGCGGACGTGGCTTCTCCCATCGTTTTTCTGACGGCTCGAGACGCACTACCCGACCGCGTGCTTGGCCTTGACCTGGGCGGCGATGCGTACCTGACCAAACCCTTCGAGTTGCCCGAATTGCTCGCCACCTTGCGGGCCATCGTGCGACGCGGCGAGACCAGCAAACGTGCCCGCCTGGAGTTCGCCGGACACGGCATGCTCGACACGCGCACCCGTCAGGTCTGGTGGGATGGGCTCGAGGTCAAACTGACCGCCCGCGAGTACGGGTTGCTTGAATCGCTCGCGTTGACCCCTGGCCGTTGGTTCAGCCGCGAAGAACTGCTCGAGCGCGTCTGGGGTCCAGACTTTCCCGGCGAGGCCCGCGTGGTCGATGTCTTCATCAGTTACCTGCGCCGCAAACTCGGCCCTGAGGCGATTCAAAGTCAACGCGGACGCGGCTACTGTCTTGAGGCCGCGTGACGATTCGCACCCGCCTAACCCTGACCGCCGCACTCTCGAGCCTGCTGGCGGTGTTGCTGGTCTCTGCCGGGTTGTACTTGGCGATAGGCCAGTTTCTCGAGGGCGATCAACAGGGCCGCCTGCGTGCCGCCGCCGCTCAAATTCGATTGCGGCTCGGTGAACACGCTGGCAACGAAGGGTCCGGTGAGGAAAACCAGAATTGGCAAATGACGAATGATTTTCCTCGAGACATTGATGTGCGGCTGATCGTGAGCGGTCGGGTGCAGGACCGAACCCGTGACTTTCCAAACTTGCCGCTCAACCTCGAGCCGGGATTCCATCGCTCGCCGGGTCATCTCGTGCTGGTGCTGCCTGCCAGCGAAGAGGGTCAAACCACCTTGCAGCTTGCCGCCGATCTCGCCCTCATCAGTGCGCCGCAGCGTGCCTTATTGCGGGCACTCGTGCTGATGTTGCCACTGGCCGTGATGCTTGTCGCGGCGGCAGGATGGTTTACCGCCGAGCGCCTGCTGAGACCGGTGCGCGATCTCGAACGGACCGCCCGTGAGATCGGCTCGAGCGGCGATCTGACCCGACCAATGCCCGGTGCGAAACGCAACGACGAACTCGGGCGGCTGGCGCAGGCATTGGCCAACAGTTTTGCCTCGCTCGCCCGGCAGCGCGAACGCGAGGTTGAATTTTCTCGAGCGGCAGCGCATGACTTGCGATCTCCGTTGACGGCGCTTCAGGCCCGCGTCCAGGCATCCCTCGCCCGTGAACGCGACCCCGAACGCTACCGCCAGGACCTCCGAGAGATCGGCAGTGACTTGCAGCGACTTAATCGCCTGACCGAACACCTGTTGTTGCTCGCCCGCGATCAGAATGCGCTTCGGCTCGAGCCGCTTGAACTTTCAAATGTGATCGCCGAAGGCGTGGACCGCGCCCGCGAAACCAACCCGGAGACCACCATTGAACTCGAGGTTTCTGGAGACACGCACATGCGCGGCGATGCGATGCTGTTGATGCACCTGATCGAAAACCTACTTGGCAATGCGCTGCGACACGCGCCAAGCTCGAGCATTCGAGTCGGGCTGAAACAGGAGAGACGAACGCTCGAACTGCGCGTCTCCGACACTGGACCCGGCGTCATCCCGGAGGTGCTCGAGCGGCTTGGGCAGGCGTTCTACCGTCCCGAGACGGCACGCACCGACGGTGGGAGTGGTCTCGGGCTGGCCATCGTCACGCGCATTGCTGAATTGCACGGCGGCACACTCCGGCTCGAGAGTCAGCGCGGGCAGGGATTTACGGCCATCGTTGAACTGCCGACAGAAACGTGATGACGCGGCTCAAAATGTCGCTTGCAACCGCTCCGTGATGCGGCACTTGAGAATGCACCATCATCCCGACCAGAAAACCTTCAAACTCAATCCGAGTTTGGGTCACGTCCGACGGGCCGAATCGCATCCCAATCCTGCTCAAGGTGCGCCTCGAACGCCAGCGTCTGATGTCGTTCAAGCGGCGCGAGCACCCGTTCAAGATTGACCGCCGTTCTCGCGTACAACTCGAGTTGAACTTGCAATTGCGCCACCGCCCTCGGCTCGAGCGCCGTTTCGCTTTCAATCAAT
>JANOWZ010000573.1:0-24316 GCA_031418155.1 Deinococcales bacterium | reverse complement strand
CTAAGCTTCCGCACCGAGACCGTTTTAGGCTTCCGCACCGAGCCGTTTGCGTTTCGGTTCTTTCTTCTCCTCGAGTTTTATCTCTTCCCAACGCCAGCCGACCAACTGACCGGTGCGGGCGTGCCAGCCCTCGAGCGTGTGGTGTCCGCCATCGACATCGTATTTGGTGACGATCACGGGTTCATCGCCGATCAGGGCGCGTTCACCGAGGTAGATGCGCTCGAGCGATTCGACCGGTGGGCGTTCATCGATGTATTGGCGGGTGGCGACAATCGAACGGCGTTTCACGGTTGGTGGACCTCGAGTTTCAGTGAATTCTGTGCCCGATGTGGAGTGTTGTTCATTGCATCCCTTCCCCCGAATGGAAGTCACGGGTCCCGTCCCTACTGTATCCTGGGAGAAAATGAGCCCGCCTCTAAATAATGCTACATTCATGTGCAGCAACTTGCAAGGGGTTTTTGCACACCGCAGCCTCGAGTCGGTCCTGGGACTGGGGGCCGTGACCGCATCGGGACGTATTTTGCAGATTGTTGCGCCGACTCTTGGGCAATTCATCAGCCACCAGCCCGCACAAAAACCTCAAAATTCGCCTGAGTTAGACGATTTGGTTCTCATGATTTGAAGAGGTCCAACCACACCGACAGACCACAAGCTCGAGCCTGGATACTCTGTGCGAAGGTGTGATTTGATGCGCCATGACCACCGTCAAATTTGAACCTCAAGCCGCATTCGCCGGACTCGAGATGGTCCAAACGTTCAGCGATCAAGAACTTGAAACCCGCGCCCAGCGATTGCTCGAGCAACTGACCCTGCCCGAAAAAATCGCCATGATGCACGGCAAGACCCTTTTCTGGGTTGGACTCGTGGACATGCTCCAAGGCGGTTACGGCAGTCACACTTGGGACTCGCACGGCCTCGAGCGCCTGGGCATTCCCGGAATCCGCTTTTGTGACGGGCCTCGCGGCGTGGTCATGAACGGCGCGACCACCTTTCCGGTCGCAATGGCACGCGGGGCCACCTGGGACGTGGGCCTCGAGCGGCGCATCGGTGCGGCGATGGGCTTGGAGCTTCGGGCGATGGGCGGCAACCTGTTCGGTGGCGTTTGCATCAACCTCTTGCGCCATCCCGCCTGGGGCCGCGCCCAGGAAACCTACGGCGAAGACCCGCACCTGCTGGGCGAGATGGGCGTGGCGATCACGCTCGGGGTGCAGGAGCACGTGATGGCCTGCGTCAAGCATTTCGCGCTGAATTCGATGGAAAACGCCCGCTTCCAAATCGATGTTCGCGTCAACCCTCGGGCGCTTCACGAAATCTACCTGCCGCATTTCAAACGGGTGGTCGATGCCGGGGTCGCCAGCGTCATGAGCGCCTACAACAGCGTCAACGGCGAATGGTGCGGGCAAAATCCAGACCTGTTCGGGATTCTCAAAGACCGTTGGGGCTTTCAGGGTTTCGTCGTTACCGATTGGATTTTTGGCCTGCGCGACGCGAAAACCGCTGCCAAGGCTGGCTTGGACCTCGAGATGCCGTTTCACATGATGTTCCAGCACGACCTGCCTAAACTCCTCAAACGCAACGAGGTTTCGCATCAGCGGATCGACGATGCCGTATTGCGCCTGCTGCGCCAACAGGTTCGTTTTGGCTCGCGGACGACATCCACCGATTATCGGCCCGAGATGATCGCCTCGGACGCGCACCGCGCACTCTCGAGGGAGGCGGCACGAAAAAGCATCGTGCTGCTCAAAAACGATGCCGAGATCCTGCCATTGAAACCTGGCTCGAGCCTCGCCGTGATTGGGCGTTTGGCGAATCTGGCGAACACCGGCGACGGCGGCTCGAGCAACACGCGACCAACGCACGTGGTCACACCGCTCGAAGGCTTGGTCGCGCAGTTGGATGAACAGGTCAAATTTGCCGACGGCAGCGACCTCGAGCGTGCCAAAGCCGTGGCAAAGGATGCCGATACGGTCCTGCTGATCGTCGGGTTTACCAGCGCCGACGAGGGTGAGTTTTTGTCGCCAGACACGACCGCGAGCCTGCAAAAACTCTTCCCGAGACCGACCCTCAAGGAATTGCCGGTCATGCCCAAAGTGCTCGGCGCATTAAATGAACGCCGCAAAAACCAGGCCACCGTGGTCGGCGGCTTCTCGCCTGGGGGCGACCGTGATCGGCTCGAGCTGCGCCCCGAGGATGAGGCCCTGATTCTCGAGGTTGCCCGTGTAAACCCTCGGGTGATCGTGGCGATCATGGCGGGCAGCGCCGTCCTGATGGAATCCTGGAAGGACCAGGTTCCCGGTATCCTGATGCTCTGGTATCCGGACATGGAGGGCGGTCACGCCCTCGCCGATGTGGTCCTCGGCAAACACAGTCCGAGCGGTAAACTGCCGTTCGTGATCCCGACATCCTCGGGCCACCTGCCGCATTTTGATCGGGATGCGACCAGCATCGAATACGATCTCTGGCACGGGCATCGCAAACTCGAGCGTGACGGAAATGAGCCCGCGTTTCCATTCGGGTTCGGGTTGTCTTACACAAGCTTCGAGTATAAAAACCTGCAACTCGAGACGGACTCAGATCGGGTCAAAGCCAGGCTCGAGATCACGAATACAGGCGCTCGAGCGGGAGACGAGATTGTGCAACTGTATGTCTGTTTCATCGGCTCAAGCGTCGAACGCGCCATGAGAGAACTCAAGGCGTTCGCACGAATATCCTTGCCATGCGGAGAGACCCAAACGGTCACGCTCGAGTTCCCAACCTCCAGCCTCGCGTATTTTGACGAAAACCAAAACGATTTTGTGCTCGAACGGATCGGTTACGGGGTGTTTGTGGGACGACACTCCCTCGATCCGAACGGCCTGCGGGCGCGATTCAGAATTTGAGAAACCATCTCGAGATGATCTTCAGGACTCGAGTGCTTACTTGCCAACCAGCGATTTGCGCAGGTCATCCCGCCAGACTTTTGTCCTCGGGTCCCAAGCTCCAAAATTTCCGTTGAACTCCCAATACGCCCAACTGATCCCGCGCCTCTCGGCCTCTTCGCGGGTGAATTTTGTCCAGCGCACCCGTGAGGCCATGTCACCCTTCTCGAACGCGCCAAACTCACCCATAAAAACCGGACGCTTGTTCGCTTTGCCCCATTTTGCGGCGGTCTCGAGGTAATCCCGAATCTGACCCTGCGCGTCCGTCAGGAAGCCGCTGGCGGTGTTCGCACCGACCAACTCGAGCGTTTGAAACGTGACTTTCGCTTGCGCCTCCGGCGTGCCGTTCTGAAGCATCAAATCCTTGAACGCCTTGCCGTCGCCACAACCCGAGAGTGGCACGCTCGCCTCGATACCGGCCTGCGTTTCGATGGCAAAATTCCTGGCCTTCGCACCATCGACGTTGTTAAAGCAAGAGACCAGCAACTTGATCGCCCGGTCTGTTTTGACCCGCAGGCTCAAGTAGCCGCCCGCTGGTGTATCGCTGTGCAGGTACGCGCCCGCCCAGCCTTTGTTGTACGTCACCTCGAGTCCAGCACTGCTTGGTGCGACCACAGCATCCCAAGACCAGTTTTGCCACGGTGGACGCAAGGCAACGTTCTGCTTCGGCGGCCAAGTGATGCCCGTCGGCGAGACCGGACTGACCCAATCTGCCCCCTGGTGCGTGAACTCAAACGGCGTGTAATTGTGAAAGGTCGCAATCAAATTCGGATCGTTCGGTAGTTTCAATTCCGCGAGTCTGTCGGCGCTGTTCCAGCCGTTCGGTCCAATAATCACCGTTCGGTTCGGGTTGGTTTTGCGCACCACCGCCAAGGCCGCCGCCGCGTAGTCGTTCCAGAATGGCTCAAGCTTGTCGTTGGGTTCGTTCAGGAGTTCAAAGATCACGTTTTTCGGCTGGTTCTTGTACCGTGCCGCAATCTGACCCCAAAGCCCGATAAACCGCGCCCTGTTCGCTTCAGGGGCCAGCGTCAATTCGTTGTAATGGTGCAAATCGATGATGATTGCCAACCCGCGTTTGGTCGTGTTCTGAACCGCCCAATCGACTCGGGCCGCAAAGTCTGGATCGAGCGTGTACGGCGCGGTGGCGAGCGCATGGTTGCTGAATTTGACCGGCAATCGAATCGCCGTGAAACCGGCCCGCTTGATCGCCTCGAACCCCGCCTCCTCGAGCTTCGGTCCCCATTCGCCCTCGTTTGGAGCCTCGAGCCCAGAGTAATTCACGGTTTTTACCAAGAGTTTGTTGGCGGCAAACGCCGTATCTGACGATCCTTGCGCCTGAGCGTTTCGGCCCGAGGCAGCCAACTGGCTCAACGCATAGGTTGGAATCATGACAGCAGAGGCCGCAAGCAACCGTTGAAAATTGTTCATTGCTTGAGGCTAACGGGCTTTGATGAGTTAAAAATGCATGCAAATTGACGTGCCAGATGGATGGGATGTGGGAGCCCCAAAGGTGTTTTCAGATGACCCTCAATGTTCGTTTGGGTCATTTTTTCATTTCAATCACGGAAGCTCCGCTAGAATTCAAGTCAGTGCGACGCTTCGCCCGCCAGTTCAAACGTCATGCTCGAGGTTTGCACCTCGGGTCTTGGCTGCTGGCAGCCTTGGTCGTGTTCGTCTCGAGCGAATTTGTGTTGCGTATTCCCGGCATGGTCGCGTCCGGTTCGGGCCTGCATTCGCGGCATCAACAAGCCTCGAATAAACCCAAAGTCCATACCTCGAGCGATCAGCACCCCGCGTCACACGATCACCGGTCCTGTCAGTTGTGTACCGCGCCACCGATGGCGTTACCAGTCTCGAGCCTGTCGCAACTCGGCAAAACCCGGCTCGAGCTTGTCGGTGTCGTCACGGTTGCGTCACCAGAATTGGGCAAACAAGAGCATCGGGTTGGGTTAAGGTCTCGAGCGCCACCGATGTCGTTTCTGGCCTGAAGGCTGAAACGAATGCAACTTTGGTACGGTTGAACTGACCGTGATGCGGTGTGTTTTGCCGGACTTCGGCAGAACCTACGACCCAAGACCTGGAGAATCGATGCAAAACCTGAAACTCGCACTCTTCAGCAGCACCATCATCGCCCTGGTTGGCTTGGCACTCGCGCACTCCAACCTCAAATCATCTTTCCCGAAAGACCATGCGCACGTCATGACCGCACCTCAAAACATTACGCTCGAGTTTGACGAGGCCATCGAAACGAAAGTTTCAACCATCAAGGTCTACTATTACAAACCCGAAGCGATGATGAAGGGCGGCAAGGCGATGACCGGCGCACAGATGGACGACTTCTCCGAGGCCGCCGCCAAGAAGATCATGGCGCTCAAAACTGACACCGCCGACCGCATGGACACCGGATTGATCGGCGCGAAAAACCAGGCGAACAAAATTACGGTTGGCCTGAAACCGAACCTCAAACCCGGAATTTACGTGGTCGCCTGGAAAACCACCAGCGTCGATACGCACGTCGAAACGGGCTTTATTCACTTTCACTTCGAGGGGCATTCGATGCCCGGAATGAAATAAATGCGAATCGCCCTCTCGCCAGAGTTTTGTTTGAAAGCATCGAAACCCGTCAAACCTCGAGATCAATCCATGCCTGTGTGTGCTGCAAATCTCCAATTCAAGCCTATTGCCTTGAGGCCACAAAGAGCCAAACCCCGCCAATGACCAACGCCGACACCGTGCTCGCCATCATCAAATTCTGCCTCTACCTCGGCTTGGTACTCGAGGTTGGTGCGGGTGGCTTTGCGCGTTGGATCTCCCGGTTCGATGCGCCAGACACACCACAAATGGTCACTCGGGCCGTGGAACGCTTGCTCTCGACGGCCTTGATGATCGGTTTGGTTTTGGTGGCGCTGGTCAGCCTGCTTGATGTGCTGCAAACCACGTACCGGGTTTTTGGATCGCTCGACGTGCAAACCGCTTGGGCGTACCTGACGCAATCGCGGCACGGCAACATCAGCTTGGCCCGGATTGGCTTGGCGGTGGCGCTCGCCGGGATGGGTTTGGGCGTGGCACCAAGAGCGAAGGCTCGAGATCGGGTTGTTGATGGCGTGTTTCACGCTTTGCTCGCACTCGCGGTGATCGTCACGGTTTCGATGACCGGGCATTCCGGCGCAGAAGGTCGAGTGCTGCCACTGATCGGCGATGTCTTGCATGTGATCGGCATGACCATGTGGATCGCGGCGGTCGCGGGGCTCGGCTGGTTGCCGGTCTGGAAGGTACTGCCCGCAGAGACCTTCGCTGCACTGACTCGAGTCTCAGCCGTTGGGCTTGGCAGTGTGATCCTATTGGCGCTGACCGGGTTTTACACCAGCCTGTTGCGCTTTTATGGTCTCGAGGCGGTCACGGCCACACCGTATGGGCAGGCGTTGATCGTCAAATTCTTCGTAATCCTGCCCGTCTTGGCACTCGCTGGTCTGAGCCGGTTTTACATCATGCCCAACTTTGAACGCACCAGATCTGACCAATGGCTCAGGCGCTTCCGCCGCCCGATGAAACTCGAGGGCATCTTACTGATGGGTGTGTTGTTCGCCACCGGCAACCTGGTTTCACAGCCGCCACCGCAACCACCGGCCACCCTGAAAAACCCGCAGGAGTTCAAAAATAATCTAGGTGGTTGGAGCGCAGAGGGCGGATTTGTGCCTTCGCCGGGAGGCACGAACCTCGAGTTTCAGATCCGCGATTCTAAAGGTGATCCGCCGCAGGATTTCACACCAGAAGTTACGCTCAACCTGCTCGACCACCCGATGGTTCCGGTTCGCATGAAATTGAACACGCTCAAGTCTGGGAAATACCAGGGAAACGGTTCATTCTGGATGGGTGGAAAGTGGGAGGCGATCATCACCCTTCCCGATGCGCAAAAACTCAAAGTTGAACTTCGCGCCAGATGATCGTGAACCCTGATCATCTTGAACACGTTGACCGTTGACATCGTTCAAGCAGTCGTAGACTCGAGGACAGATGTGAAGCAGTTCTTTTCGAGGTCCCTATGAACCCCAAAATCTTTCTGGCTGTTCTCGCCATTGTGCTCGTCTTCGGTGTTGCCTTGATCGTCGGCACAACCGCGCCGCCAGCCAGCGGTTCGGACTTGAAGCAAGTCAAATACCAATACCAAGGGCAAGATCAGATCGCGGTGCTGAAACCCATTACGGTCAACGCCCTTGAGGGATCACGCTACGTTTTCGGTCAGCAATCCGCACCCGTGACCGTGGTCGAGTTCGCCGATTACCAATGCCCAGCCTGCGGCGTGTTCGCCAATCAAATCGAAGGGCAACTCGAGGAAAAATTAGTGCGAACCGGACGGATTCGTTACGCCTTCCGCGACTTTCCGCTCTCGATTCATCCCAATGCGCCCGCCGCTGCCATCGCTGCCGCCTGCGTGAACGTACAGGCCCCGAACCATTTTCGTGAATATCACAAACTCCTGTTTCAATTGCAGGCCGAATGGAGTTCACTCGAGACAACCCAGGCGGTGCAACAACTGATCGGCTACTCGAAACTGCTCGGACTGGACCAGCAAAAACTCGAGACGTGTATTGCCTCAAACGAGACACAGGCGGGTATTCAGGCGGACATGGCGGCGGGAACCAAGGTTCAACTTTCCGGCACGCCAAGTTTCGTGTTCATCTCGAAAAAAGGTTCGTTCCTGATGGCTGGGGCAATGCCCATCGAAGGCTTTGAGGCCGTGCTCGCCGAACTGCAATGAATGTTCGCACGCAAAACTCGAGGATGATTTCGGCATCGTTCGCGCTTATCGGAACCCTGATCGCGCTGTACCTATTGCTGCACGATCTTGGGCTCTCGAGCATCATCTGTCCGATTGCCGGATGCGACAAAGTTCAGGCGAGCGAATACGCCAAATGGTTTGGAATTCCGGTTGCCGCATTCGGACTTGCTGGATTCATCGCTTTGCTCGGTCTGAGTGTCACCGGACTGTTCACGGCTCGAGTGATCGGCCTACCCATCCGAAACCTGATCTTGACCGTCTCGAGCCTCGGACTTCTCGCCTACATTCCACTGACCTACCTCGAATTGTTCGTGATTCACGCCGTCTGCTTCTGGTGTGTGACCTCGAGCCTGATGATGTTCGGCGTGGTTCTCAGTGAGGTCCTGATCCGAGATTGAGTTCAGAAGCGCAAATCCCACATCGCCGCCAACGCCTGATTCAGCTCGTAACCACGAATCAAAACGACATCGGATTTGAAGGTCGAATAGGCCATGATGCTCACGCCAGCCTGCGCGAGCGCCTGGGTGAGTTTCGCCATCACACCGACCGTCTCGAGCGGAAAATTTTGTGAGAGTCGAATCGCTCGGTAGCCGCGTTGCGCCTTCGCCATCGGGTATTGAATCGCCATCTCGAGCCATGCCGACTCGAGCACGATCAAGGTGATTTCGACCGGATCGTGAATCACGATGCGCAAATCGCCCGTAACCGGAAAACCGAGCGCCGTTTCGGGCGGCAAACTCACCAGCGCGTACTCACCCTCGAGCAATTCGAGCATACTGGAATCCGTTTTGATTTGGCTCGAGACTTGCTTCATGCCGGATTCTAACGTGCCACATCGGACTTGGAGGCGCGTAAACTGAACCATGTCGCTCGAGCAAATTCTGCTGCTGTTGATTGTTTTTCAGATCGGTATTCGGGTCTGGTTTCGCTTGCGACCGCAAGCGATCCCATTCGGCTGGACTTGGCTGCTCGAGAATCCACTGCGGCAAATCTACCGAACCCCGGAACGCACCGCTGAACAATGCGGCATTCGGCCAACCGATACGGTCCTCGAGATCGGTTGCGGTTCAGGATTGTTCACCCGAGCCCTCGCCAGCCGGTGCGCCAAGTTGATTTCGCAAGACCTCGAGCCGCGCTACTTGGATGAAGCTCGAGCCAAAACCGCAGATTTGAAGCACGTCGAATTTTTGGTTTGCGATGCCCGTAACCTCGAGCTTCAACAGGTTGCTGATGTGATCGTGTTGATCTCCGTACTGCCCGAGATTCCAGAACCCGTTCAGGCCCTCGAAGCTTGCGTTCGCGCCCTCAAACCCGGCGGGCACATCATCATCAGCCAAGAACTCTTCGAGCCGGAGTATGTCACAAGTGCTCAAACCGATGCCTGGGCTCGAGCGGCAGGACTCCAGGTTGTTTCTCGAGTAGGGAATTTCTGGCTGTATTTGAACCGTTACGCGCTGGCAGGCACAGGGTAAGGCTTACTTGCCGCCAATCGAAAAGAACACAAAGCCAAGCACCGCCGCCGCGTTCCAGCCGTTACCGGTCAGCATCCCCTGCGGCACTTTTGGCGGATTCGTCAGGATTTTCCACATGAACCCATCCGGCGGAACCAGACCACGGGTGTAAATCACGCCACCACCAACGAAGATCAGCATGTACTCGAGGAACTTGGTCAGACCAGTTGGACCGCCGTTGCTCATCACGCCGAGGGTCAGGGTGGCGACCAGCAGGAGGTGCAGGCCGTTCATGACGATGTAATACGCCGCGGGCAGAGTCTGGCGGCGCAAGGAAAACAGCGCCCAGACGCTCAAAATGGCGAAACCGATCATCAGCGCGATGCACATGGGAATAATCAAGGAACTCATTGGTCGCAGTCTACCGGTTCAAGGGCTCAAGATTGGATTTTGGCTTGCGATTTTTGGTGTGATTTTAAGGTCCGAAAATCCCGTGTCAGACATGATTCTTGGGCTTGCACAAGCGAGGTTAAAAAGGGTAAAATAGAGGGTCAAAAGGGAGTCATTTTTACGACCCGAACAAAATGAGGTATACTGATTACACTCGGGATTGAATCCTCGAGACCCAATGAAGGGCACACCCAGCACTCCGCCGAAGACCAGACCGTGCCCGAGCACAAACGAAGGAGCTACCGTGAGCACACAAGACAAAATTCCCGTCGAAAAAGAACTCAAAGTTGAGGAGATTGAAGAGATCAACTTTGACGAATTGGACCCAGACGGATACACCGCCGATAACATCAAGGTCCTCAAGGGCTTGGACGGCATTCGCAAGCGTCCCGGCATGTACTTGCAGGGTGGTACGGGCATTGACGGTTTCCATCAACTCCTGACCGAAATCATCGACAACGGCATCGACGAGGGTCTGGCCGGTTATGCCGATACTGTGACCGTCACCATCCACAAAGACGAAAGCGTGACCGTCACTGACAATGGACGCGGCTTCCCCGTGGACGCGATGGCCTCGGAGAACAACCGCCCGGCGGTCGAAGTGACCTTCACCGACTTGCACGCGGGCGGAAAATTCGACGATGGCGCGTACAAGGTTTCCGGTGGTTTGCACGGTGTCGGTGCGAAGGTTGTGAACGCGCTGTCCTTGTTCTTGCGGGTCGAGATTCGCAAAGGCAAAGACATTCACCGCATCGTCTTCAACGGTGGCGATCTGGTCGAACCGCTGCACGTCATCGGCGAGAACAAAACTGGTCGCAACGGCTCGAGCGTTTCGTTCAAGCCCGATCCAATCGTTTTCAAAGATATTGTTACCCACTGGGATTACAACCGCATTCGCCGTCGTCTGCGCGAACTCGCCTACCTGACCGGTGGCATCAAAATCGTGCTGACCGACGAGCGCGATGGCCATGCCAAAACCGAAACGTTTCTCGAGAAAGGCGGTGTGGCCGCCTACGCCAAATCGTTGACCGGTGACAATCCACACCTTTATAACGATCCGATTTTGCTGCGCGGAAAAGTTGAAGACATCGATGTTGAGGTCGGCTTCATTCACACCAGCAAATACGATTACACGCTGGTCTCTTACGCCAACATGATCACAAACCGTGACGGTGGCACGCACATGACCGGCTTCCGCACCGCGTACACCCGCGTCCTGAACAAGTACATGACCGCCAAGGGCCTCTTGAAGCAGGGCAGCGTCGCACCAACCAGCGACGACTGGCTCGAGGGCCTGCACATGGTTCTAAGCGTCAAACTCGGTGATCCGCAATTCGAGTCGAACGCCAAGGTCAAGTTGCTGAATCCCGAGGCGCAAGGTGCGGTCTCTGCGGTCGTCGGCGAGAAGCTGAACGAATTTCTCGAGGAGAATCCAAAGATCGGTAAGGTCATCGTCGAGAAGGCCGCCGATGCCGCCCGTGCTCGAGATGCGGCCCGCAAAGCCAAAGATCTGGTGCGCCGCAGTAATCCATTGGACAACGACGATCTGCCCGGAAAGCTCGCCGATTGCCAAAGCCAAGACCCCGAAGAATCCGAATTGCTGATCGTCGAGGGCAACTCCGCAGGTGGAACAGCCAAAGGTGCTCGAGACCGCAAATTCCAGGCCGTGCTGCCATTGCGCGGTAAGGTCTTGAACGTCGAGAAGGCTGCACTCGGCAAGATTTTGAAGAACACCGAAATTCGCAGCATGATCGCCGCGATTGGTGCGGGCGTTGAAGGCACCGGCGACAACGCGCACTTCGACCTGACCAACATTCGCTATCACAAAATCGTGATCATGACCGATGCCGACGTGGACGGCTCGCACATCGCCGTGCTGCTGATGACGTTCTTCTACCGCTACATGCGCCCGATCATCGACGCGGGATTTTTGTACATCGCGCAGCCGCCACTGTTCCGCTTGACCGTCGGACGCAAAAGCGAATACTTGTACGACGATGCCGCGTTGCAAGCCGCGCTCAAAAAACTCGGCGACAAAACCAACATCAGTATCCAACGCTACAAGGGCCTTGGCGAGATGAACGCCGAACAACTCTGGGAAACCACGCTCGACCCAGCCGTGCGCAACATGAAACAAGTCACCATCCCCGACGTGCTCGAGGCGAATGAAGTCTTCGAGAACCTGATGGGAACCGAAGTACCACCGCGCCGCCAGTTCATTGAAGAGAACGCCGTGTTTGCGCACCTCGATATCTGAGCGGGGACATTAAAGCTCGAGGTTGGGATTTCCTGACCTCGAGTTTTTGTTGTGGGTTCAGCAGTCCAAGTGTTGGCTGAATGACATTCGTTGAGAACCCCGCCTATTTCGCGGTGAAGGTTTCAGCCCATTTGCTTTTGCTGAGCTTGCTGAACGTCTTTGCTGGCGGATCAAATGTTACACCATCCAATTTCGGTGTGACCGTGAAGCTCGAGCCGTTCGGTTGCGTGCAACTCCAACGACTGGCGTTGTACCACGTGCCGCAATGAGGTTGCATCGCCCCGAAATCTGGAATTTTTCCACTCGTGCCGATCATGTCGCCGCCAACATCGACCCGAGCCTTGTACGCGATCTCGGCCACTTGAACGGCGGTTGTGGGATCGTCGCTCAACGCTTTGCCCTCGAGCAATTCGCGTTGGCCGCGCCGCAGCGCGGCATCCAAACCGACTGGCGCTTGACCGGTCCACCAATTCAACTTCTCGCCGTAGACCCAGACGAATTCATCGCTCGAGCGCAAGCCATGAAAGGTGTTGTGCGCGATCATGTTTTGCCGGTCGGTGTCATTGTTCAGGTAATAACCGAAGAACCTCGCCGACTGATGCAAATTCATGATGCCATCCAAGTACACAGCATTGCCGAATTGAACTTGCTTGCCGTACTTGCCGCGCAGATCGGCCCGGATCAGTTGCAACGGTTCGCTTTTGTTTCGGGTGCGGGCCGCATCGAACTCAGGGCCGCGCAGATAATAGTACGAGCCTTCATTTCCATCCACGAATTTGACGCGATCACTGGCAGCCTCGAGCATGCCCTCAACGAAGGCAACCCACAGGCCACTGCCGTCCTCCTCGAGTTGCGTGTGCAATGTCGCGTAAGGGTTCGTGGTCTTGTTTGCGGCGGCGTAATCGGGTTCAAAGTTGGAAAGCCACCAGAAGGTGAAAAACGTCAAGCCCGGATATTCACGCTCGAGCACGCGCATGGTTTGCGCTCCGCGTTCACGGATTTTCGCCTCGTATTCCGTGAATGAAAGCATTTTGGCCCTGGCCTGCGCTTTGTAATGCCAGATGTTGAAGGCATACGTTTCCGCATCGAACATCACACCACGCAACCCGGATTGTTTGGCCACCCGAGCGGTTTGCGCGAGGTTCGCCTCGGTGGATTTCCACATGGCATCATTGAACCAATCCCAATCTTGGTTGGCGTTCGATTGGATTTCATAAAAACTGTTCTCGAGCTTTTTGGATTTGATCGCCTTGAACGCCGCGATGTCCGCATCGAATTCCTTGACCGGCAACGCCTTGGGCAAGAACGTCCAATCGCCCGCACTGGAACGGAAGATCACACCATCAAACGGACTGGCCTCGAGTTTCGTGGTTGTGATGGCGGCGGGAACTGGCTTGTCCCATCCGAATTCGATCAATTTTCTACTGATCGTTTTTGGCGTGCTCGGCGCACTGACTTCAGGCTTGGTCGGGCCTGAAATCGAACCGTTTTGGGTGGTTTTGGTGGTTTGATTGGCGACGGTGCAGGCCATCAGGCCGACAAAAGCGATGGTGATGAAACGATGCACGATGATCCTCCTGAAAGACAAGTTGATCCCTCGAGCCTGACCGAAAATCATGTGAAATACGGTCGGGTTTGCTGAGAAGCCCTTCACAACAGCTTGGCGAAATCCTCGAGCACGTTCATGAATCGGGTCGTGGCTGGCGTTTTCCAAGCGCGTTCAATCGCGGCATTGATCTGCACGGGTTTTGTCAGGTTTTTGGCAAGGTTCGAGAACACCACGCCATCGTCGCTGAAGAGCACCTTGAGATCGGCGGGCATGTTCGCAACCTGTTGGCTCGGTTGCCGCAACAAAGTCACATACCTGTACTTTAGGCTGGCATCACGTTCGGTGAAGACCTCACGCTCGAGCATTTGCTGGACTTGCGAATCTGACCGGACGATCACCGACGCGCCAGAAAATCCCCGTTCGAGCAGCGCCACCTCTAGTTCCTGCGCAATCACGCTTGGGTCAGGTTGATCGCTGTTAAGTGCGATGTTGCCGGTTTGCAAATACGTACTGATCTTTTCCCAACCCAGCCTCGAGCACAGGTTGCGCAGTTCTTCCATGCGGATTCGGTTGTGCTTTCCAACATTGATGGCTCTTAAAAAAGCAGCGTAACGCATGGCTTCACAATACGTTCTCGAGGTAAGGGGTGTATCCCGTCGTGCTTGCGGTACGAAACGTGACCCGTCGTGCTTGCGGTACGATGCAAACCATGCGATCAGAATTTCAGGCCCGACTGACCGAAGCCGCCGAGACGTTTGGCACGCCGTTGTATGCCTATGATTGGCACGAGATTCAGGCTCGGGCCGATTCGATTTGGGCCGCGTTCGGTAATCTCGAGGGCCTGCAAACCCGAGCTTTTTACGCAATGAAGGCAAATCCTAACTTGAACTTGTTGCGCCGATTGCGCAAGCTCAATTTCGGATTTGAAGCGTGCTCTGGCGGTGAACTCGAACGCGCAATTCTGGCTGGAACCCCTGGCTCGAGCGTGGTTGGACACGACCCGAATCAGATTGTCATGCACGGTCCCGGAAAACTCGAGGCTGATTTTGTGCGGGCGCTTGAAGTTGGTGCGACGGTTGCGTTGGATTCGATCAATGAATCATCACGCATCGCCAAGGTTGCTCCGAAATCTCGAGTGCTGATTCGGGTGAATCCTGGCTTGCGCGTCTCGACGCACGATCACCTGGCCACCGGTAATGCTGAAAGTAAATTTGGTGTGAGAATTGAAGATGTTACCGAGGCCGTGTCTCGTGCCGAAAAATTGGGGCTTGAGGTCGCGGGCTTGCACATGCACATTGGATCGCACATCGAAAACCCGGAAGATTACACCGAGGCACTCGAGCGCGTTTCTGGTTTGGTTGCGCAGATTGGACCTCGAGAAATTTTTGACATGGGTGGTGGGTTCGGATTGCACTTCGACCTCGGACCGCTCGCCAAACTTGGACAACAGGCCGCCGCGAGATTTCAAGCCAAAGAACTCTGGTTCGAGCCGGGACGTTTTCTGGTTGCCAGCAGCGGCGCACTGGTCGTGCGCGTGCTCGAGGTCAAACAGACCGCACGAAAATTTGCCGCGATAGACGCGGGCATGAGCGAACTGATCCGGCCAATGTTGTATGGCGCGGTCCATCCCGTGACCTCGCTTGCAGAACCTCGAGAACCCGAGACGGTCGATCTGGCCGGTCCAGCCTGCGAATCGGGCGACGTGCTGGCGCGAGATGTCAGCCTGCCCAGCCCGAAAGCCGGTGATCTGCTCGCCATCGGCACGGCGGGCGCATACGGTGCGAGCATGGCGAGCAATTACTTGACCCGCTCAAGACCTGCTGAGGTTTTGCTCGAGAACGATGCTTGGCATTTGTTGCGTCGCCGAGAAACCGTGCAAGAGATGCTTCGCGCAGAACTTGAGCTTGGTGATTGAGCTTGTCTCTGAAACTGATGTGGTTTGGGCGCACAGTCGCAAATTCCAATCTCGAGAACAGTGCAATGACCATGACCGAACACGTCTTCCAAATCAGCGCCCCAAAAACCGTTGGCTTCGTTCCTCGAGAATCACAAGCACTCGAGCCGAATCAGGTTCGTTTGAAAACCATTTTTTCGGGCATTTCGGCAGGAACGGAACTCACGCAGTATCGCGGACAGAATCCATTCCTCGAGAAACGCTGGGATGACGATTCGCTGATGTTTTTACCCGGTACACCCAGCAGCGCCTACCCGTTGCACGGTGTTGGTTACGAACAGGTTGGTGAAGTGATCGAACTTGGGTTGGGAGTGACCAAACTCGAGATCGGCCAGGTTGTTTGGGGTTCTTGGGGCCATGCCACACATACAGTTCAGGACGAGGCTGAAGTCTGCAATCATTTGGTCGATCCGAACTTGAACCCGATGCTCGCGGTGTTTGCCCGCATTGGCGGCATCGCTCTCAATCCGGTTTTGGATGCCGACATTCACCTTGGCGAAACGGTGGCGGTCTTTGGGCTGGGCGTGCCCGGACTGCTCGCTGCACAAATGGCACGATTGAGTGGCGCGAATGTGATTGCCATTGACGGCATCACCAAACGGCTCGGGCTTGCGAAATCACTTGGCCTTACCGTTCACGATTTCCGGGAAGGCAGCGCCGCCCAACACATCAAAGCCATCACCAACAACCGTGGCGCAGACGTGACCATTGAACTGACCGGCTCGTACCGCGCCCTGCACGAAGCGATTCGCTCTACCGCGTACAACTCGAGGGTGATCGTTGCAGGCTTCATGCCCGGTGAGGGCATCGGCCTTGCGCTCGGTGAGGAATTTCATCACAACCGCATCGAATTGGTCTGCTCGCAAATTTCTGGTGTCGGTTCGAGGGTCGCTCATCGTTGGAACCGATTGCGCCTCGAACAAACCGTGATGCAACACGCAGGCAAGGGATTGCAACTCGAGCCGTTGATCTCGCATGTCTTCAAGCCCAAGGATGTTGTGCAGGCATACAAGTTACTCGACGAAAATCCTGCCGAGGCTGTGCAGGTTGTGCTCGATTTCCGCGATGGCGTTTGAACGCATCCGTCAACTGACCGACCCGCTCAACCATTCGGACGATGTGCAGCTTTTCATGCCGAGCCTAATCTCGAGCCATGATCGCCTACTTGCTGAGCGGAATTCTTGCAGCCCTAACCACCGTCGGTTTCGTTCGTTCGATTCGCCGTGAACAGGGTGCTCGAGCCACACTGGTCGAATGGTTGCTCAGCGCTGAGGTGGGCGTGCTCGTTGGCGTGTTCGGTGTTGCGTTGCTGCAAGTGCGTTAAAGTAAACCTTGCCGCAACGCCTTGACCGCCGCTTGCGTGCGATCTGAGACTTTCAATCGCGCCAGAATGTCCTCGATGTGCGTTTTGACGGTCGAGAGGCTGATCTCGAGCCGGTCCGCGATTTGCTTGTTGCCCAGGCCATCCGCGATCAAACGCAGCACCTCGAGTTCGCGTGGTGAGAGCACTGAGCCTTCCGGGTCCGGCGCGGTGATGCGGCCCAGTACAACGTGCGCAATTTGCGGGTCGAGGTAGGCACTGCCGAGCACGGCGGCCCGAATCGCCAGGATCAGTCCTGCCGGATCGGTGGATTTCAGGCAGTACGCCTCCGCACCGGACGCGAGCGCGGCGAGGACTTGGGCCTCGAGTTGATGCGCGGTCAGCATGACGACGCGCGTGTTCGGTTGGGATTGCTTCAGGCGACGACACGCCTCGATGCCGTCAATGCCGGGTAAGCCGATGTCCATCACGACCACATCGGCCTGAATGGTTTCGAGCGCCTCGAGTGCCTCCTCGCCGCTGCGGGCCTCACCGACCACCTCCAGTTCGGGTTCGCGGCCAATGGCGACGCGCAGGCCATCGCGGGTGAAGGCGTGATCCTCGACCAGAAAAACCTGGTGTTTCAACTTGACCCTCTTTCGTATTCTGGCAGTTCGACCCAGAAGACCGTCTGCGCTGAATATCTGGCATTGGTGTCTCGAGCGTACCCGATTCGTCCGCCGTGCGCCTCGACGATGCGTCGAGCCAAGTACAATCCGAGGCCGGAACCACCTCCGGCACGTGGACTAGAGAAGCGCGTGAACAGTCGCGTACCGAGTTCGTTGCTGACACCGGGACCGGGATCGCGGACCTCAATGCGGGCGTTCGAGCCTTGGCGTTGCAATCTTACTTGCACCGTTTGCGTTGATGGACAAAATTTGATCGCGTTGTCGAGCAGGTTTTGCAGCACGCGGCGCAACTCGAGGCTGTTGCCGCGCACCTCGAGCGTTTCGAGTTGCAATTCAAAATGAACCTTGCGTTGCTGCGCGACCGGTTCGAGCCGAGCCGTCATCTCCTCGAGAGCGCGTTTGAGATTGACCGTCTCGAGTTGCGGACTGGTTTCGCCACCCTCATACCGGGCAACCAACAGGAGTTTTTCGGCCAGTTCGAGCAGGTCTTGATTCGAGGCCAAACCATTCTCGAGCGAACGCAAATAAGAATCTGGCAACACACCGAACGCCCCTTCGAGTGCGAGTTTCATGTTCATGCCGTTCGCCATCAATGGTGTGCGCAAGTCGTGACTGAAGGCATAAATCAAATCGCGGATGATCGCATTGCGACGCTCGAGCAGTGTACGTTGTGCCGACAGATCATCAAGCAGGATCACCCGCTCAAGCGCCCGTCCAAGCACTGGCAGCAAGCGTTTCAAATTCTCCTCGGCATTGTTTTGCGGCTCGAGAATGGCAATCAACAATGGTGGTTGTTGAACTCGAGCCAGAAATGCAGGCCGTTGATTGGGCAATGTGATCCGATTGATTTGCTGCTCGAGGTTGCTCGGCAGAATTGCGCCGACGGACCACATTTCGGGCGAGACATCGACCGCAACCCGAGGCGCAACCAAGCGATCAGCCATCACACCAACCATCACCGCGCCACGCCCGAGCATCCCCGCAAGTACCGGCACCACCTGCTCGAGCGCCTCGGTCAAATTGTGGGCGCTGACAACCGTGGCGGCGACACGCTCGAGGTCGCGCTCCTGACGGATTTTGTCTTCGCGCTCCTGCAACTGCCCTACCCTTTGCGAAAAATTGCTGAGGTTGACCGTCATCACGCCGACCATGACCGCACAGGCGGCCAGCAGCACGCGGTTGAGCACGGCGATGCTGTCCAGCCCACCCTGAGCACCCGCATTCAATAGACTGACCAGGCCGCTTAAGACGACCGCTGCGATAACCAGCCCATACGTGAAGCGTTTCGAGAACGCCAAGCCCGAGAGTGCAATCGGTACAATCCAGACGATGGCCGCAATGAATTGCTGCGGTGTCAGGATGTCCAGCACCAGGCCACCTAACATCAAGGCCAGGCTGGTTGCCACAATGCTCGCTCGAGACCACATGCGTTGAATCCTACGTCCTCTGTTATCTTCGAGAGGTATCGGTCAGTTGACCGAGGGCTGAAGGTCACACGGCGGATGGTGTGCGATTCATGCAGGGCGCAAACTCAAGCGTTTATGACTTCCAACCCGATTGGCGGCAGTAGAAACAACGAACGCATCAAAACCTGGCTGCTCGAGGGCGAAACCTCGCAACACCCGAAAGACGGGCAGGTTCCAAGCCATGACGCGCATCAGCATTCGTGGTGGCAGGTCGTCTGCCTGACCGGGGTCGATTACTTCTCGACGCTGGGCTACCAACCAGGTATCGCCGCGCTTGCCGCCGGGGTGCTCTCACCGATTGCGACGCTGGTGCTGGTGCTGGTGACTTTATTCGGAGCGCTGCCGGTTTATTCGAGGGTCGCGGCGGAAAGTCCACATGGCAACGGCTCGATTTCGATGCTCGAGAAACTGCTCGGCTTCTGGGCGGGCAAGATGTTCGTGCTGGCATTGCTCGGATTTGCTGCGACGGACTTTATCATCACCATCACGCTTTCGGCGGCCGACGCAGCGGCGCACGTGATCGAAAATCCATTTTTTGTGCAGGCGTTTCACGCCCAGGAATCACAGGGAGCACAGATCGGGATCACGCTCGTACTGATCACGCTTTTGGGTGCGGTGTTCCTCAAAGGCTTCAAGGAGGCCATCGGCATCGCCGTTGTGCTGGTCATCGTGTACCTGGGCCTGAACATCATCGTGATTGGGCGCGGTGTGCTCGAGGTGATCCATCAACCGCTCGAGTTTCACAACTGGCTGACGGCCTTGAACGCACGCAGCAGCAACCCGATCCTGATCGTTGGATTTGCGCTCCTTCTGTTCCCCAAACTCGCGCTCGGCCTGTCCGGGTTCGAGACGGGCGTGGCGGTCATGCCGCTCGTCAAAGGCAAACCCCAAGACGATCCGCAACAACCGGCGGCACGGATTCGCAACACGCGGCGGATGCTAACCACCGCCGCAATCATCATGAGTTTCTTCCTGATCGCCTCCAGTTTGGTTACGACCCTGCACATTCCCGCTGCCGCCTTCCAAGAGGGCGGGGCCGCCAACGGTCGTGCCCTCGCGTACCTCGCGCACCAATTTTTTGGTGATGCTTTTGGCACGGTCTACGACATCAGCACCGTCCTGATCCTCTGGTTCGCCGGGGCGAGCGCGATGGCGGCGCTCCTCAACCTCGTGCCGCGCTACCTGCCACGTTACGGCATGGCCCCAGAATGGGCTCGAGCCGTGCGACCTTTGACGCTGCTGTTCACGCTGATCGCCTTCCTGGTGACACTCGTTTTTCGTGCCGACGTAGATGCGCAAGGCGGCGCATATGCGACCGGTGTGCTCGTCCTGATGAGCAGCGCCGCGATTGCCGTATACCTCTCCGCCCGAGCGCAGAAGCAACGCGCCGCGATGATCGGCTTCGCCATCATCACCCTTGTCTTCTTGTACACCACGGTTGTCAACGTGATCGAACGCCCAGACGGATTGCGCATCGCACTGGTTTTCATTGCGGCCATCGTCTTCTTTTCAATCCTCTCGAGGGTGCTGCGATCCACCGAACTGCGCATCGGGAAAGTCACACTCGATCCGGGGGCGCTCGAGTTTGTTCGGGCCGCAGCGAACGGCGGCGAACTGCACATCATCGCCAACAAACGGCAGTCGGGTGATTGGGGCGAATACCAGGACAAGGAACTCGCCGAACGCGAAGACCACCACATTGACCAACTCGAGCCGGTTTTGTTCTTCGAGGTTGAAGTCGAGGATGCCTCAGAATTTTCCTGTGAACTGCTGGTCCGAGGCGTGGAAATCTCGAGCCCGAACGGACAGACGTACCGGGTTTTGCGGGCCACGGCATCATCCGTCTCGAATGCGATTGCGGCCCTGCTGTTCGAGTTGCGTGACCAGACCGGCACGATTCCGCACTGCTACTTCACCTGGACCGAGAATCAACCGCTCGCCAACGTTGCCCGCTTCTTGTTTCTTGGCGAGGGTGATACTGCACCCGTCACTCGAGAGGTCATTCGCCAGCACGAAACGCAACTGCGCCGTCGCCCACGGGTTCACGTCGGGTGAGGATCAGAACTGTTTCAACGACTCGAGGTATGGCGCTCGCATCACGCCGCGTTCGGTGATGAATCCTGTGACAAGATTTCCTGGCGTGACATCGAAAGCCGGGTTGAAGACGTTCACACCAGCCGGTGCGGTGACTCGAGCACCGAAACTTGTGACTTCATCGCTGTGACGCAATTCGATTTCGATACCGTCGCCGTTCGGCGTGTTCAGATCAATTGTGCTCGAGGGTGTGGCAACATAGAACGGAATGCCGTGCGCTTTGGCCAACAGTGCAACGCCATACGTGCCAATCTTGTTGGCAAAATCGCCGTTCGCCGCAACACGATCCGTGCCGACGATCACGGCCCCAACTTTTTGCCCATCGCTCGAGTTGATTCTTGGGCCACGCATGACGGTGGCCGCCATGTTGTCGGTGATCAAGGTCACTGGTACGCCCGCCTGGTGCAATTCCCAAGCGGTGATGCGAGCACCCTGCAAGAGCGGTCGTGTCTCGTCCGCAAAAACGTGAATCGCTCGGCCCCGCTCGAGTGCCACGTACACTGGTGCGAGTGCCGTGCCCAAACCCATCGTGGCGAGTGCGCCAGCGTTGCAGTGCGTCAGGATGCTCGAGCCTTCTGGTAAAACCTGCTCGAGTTCGTTCGCGCCGTGCTCACCGATGGCGCGACACATTTCGATGTCCTCGCGCTGAATCGATAGGGCTTCCTCGAGCACGAACGCTTTGAGTTCGCCTGCGGTTTGCAAACTCGAGTTTTTTGCGGCGTTGTTCACCCGATCCAAAGCCCAAAAGAGATTGACGGCGGTTGGTCTCGAGGTTGCCAAGTAATCGCGCACGGTCTGCAATTGCTCGAGAAATTCGGCTCGAGTTGTGCCATCAACAATCTCGCGCACGCCGAGCCACAAACCGAACGCGGCCGCCCCACCAATCGCGGGCGCACCACGAACACGCAAGACCTTGATTGCCTCCCACATGGTTTGTGCATCATTAATCTCGAGGAAGATCTTCTCGAGCGGCAATCGCGTTTGATCAAGCAGTATGACTTTTCCGTTCGCGTATTCAAGCGTTGCGGGCAAACTCATGCGGTCTCCAACATGAACATCATGCTCCTGCCGTCGCGGTTGGCAGCACCTCGAGCGCAAGATCAATCACGTCTTCAAATGAGTTGATGCGCGAATGGTGCATCACGAGCTTGCGGCCCAACTCGAGCGCTTTGGCTTCACAACGGGCGCGAAGCTCGAGGTTTCCGATGCCTTCGAGATCGGCGACGTGTGCGAACCCAACGATGCGGCGAATCATTTTCGTGCCAGCGAAACCGGTCAGGTCGCGCAGCACGTCTCGCAAAAACAGGGCTTGAAAATCTTGACTCGTCCAAGATGGGCTGTTTGTGGTGGCGAATTGCGTCATGAATTCGCTGGTGAATGCCTGCCAGCACGCTCGAGCCTGATCGTACAAATAGGTGCGGTATGCGGCTCGGGCCTCCACAGTTTGCGAGTGCGCGAGGTGCGATGCACTCGAGAGGAACAGGTTTGCAATAAACGCGCCGAGGTCAAAACCGATGGGTCCGAAAAACGCGAATTCCGGGTCGATCACACGAATATCCGGTGTGTCATCAAGTCTGGCCATGATCGAACCGGTGTGCAAATCGCCATGAATCAGCGCCTCGGCGTGGGTCATGAAACGGTACTTGAGGACCGCGACTTGCGCCTTCAAATCTGAATCATGCTGCATGTGCGTCACGTCCGCCTCGATGATCGGGTTGAAACGGTTGCGAATCTCGAGCCCGTGCCAATCTTGATTCAAGTATGGTTCGGTGAAGATTAAATCCTCGCTGATCTTGCACAGTTCCGAGTTGCGAAATTGGGATTGTAAGTCGCGTTTCTCGTCCGGGCGCATCGCAAAGTCACTCGAGCCAAACAGGACTCTGGCGCAGAATCTTCCTATCGTTTCGCCAAGGCCGACGAATTTGTGACCGGCCATCATCGGGCGACGCAGGACTTGATGGTTCGTCAAATCCTCCATCGCATTCACCAGCATGTCGGCATCGAACCAGTACGGTTGCGGAATCAAACCCGGTGCGAAACGCTGCTGAAGCCCGAGCGCCTGCGCCTCAAATCGTGCGCGATCCGGTGAGAGCGGCCACGATTCTCCGGCGGCCCGCAGGTACGGCAAGCCCTGCTTCAACAAAATGCTGCGTGTTGGCTGATCGCGTTCAAAGACGCGCCAGACGAGGTTGAGGTTGCCATCGCCAATCTCTTGTACCTCAAGGTCAGTGTGAACATCCAGGAATTGTGGGCTCTGTTCATGGCCGCGCACGTAAGCGATGATCGTCTCGAGGTTGAGGGTGCTGTACGCCATTGACATCTCCTGAGTTTTATTTGAGGCTCAGTTTAACTCAATAATGCCTCGAGTTCTTGCGCCGAGGTGACGGGCAATTGGCAGGCCAGGTTCTCGCAGACGTAAACGGCACTCGAGCCATTGACGAGATCCCGATGCTCGAGCACCGGAAGGTACGTCTCGCCAGGTTGTGCCGCCGCAAGCGAAACGAACGGTAGGAAACGTTTGTGGATTTGCTCGAGCAATGCTTGAGTGCTTTCCTGCTCGAGATTTCCGATCACCGCGATCTCTCGGTGCGGCGCGATGGATGCCTCGAGTGCCTGCAACAAACTGCCGAATCCGGTGGGTTGTTGCCGCATGAAATCCGCCATGCCGTGAACGGCCTCGAGTGCGATCTCTTCGTATTCTGGTTTGCCGGTCAAACGTCCGAGTTGTGTCAGGAGCAACGCCATCGCGCCATTCCCGGACGGCATGGCGCTGTCAAAGAACGATTTTGGCCGAACGATCAATTTTTCGCCATCGTGTGGCGTGTCGAAAAATCCCTTGCCGGGTTCATGAAAAAACCCGAGCGCGGCACCCGTCAACTCGAGCGCGAACTCGAGCACGCTTCGGTCGAAAGTGGTGCGATAGAGTTCGCACAGTCCGAGTGCGTAAAGTGCGTAATCCTCGAGCAAACCATTGATTTTGGCGCTGGTTCCGGCTTTGTACGTGTGCAGCAAGCGACCATCGACGAACAGTTTTTCGCGCACCAACTTGACGTTCGCTCGTGCCGCCTTGAGGTACTTCGGTTCGTTCAAGACTCGAGCCGCCTCTGCGAACGCACCGAGCATCAGGCCATTCCACGAGGTCAGCGTTTTGTCGTCCAGTCCCGGCCAGATGCGTTCACTGCGCACGGAAAAAAGTTTGACTCGAGCATCCCGCAGTCGCAATGCGATTTCGTCCGGCGGCAGATTGAATTCTTGGGAGAGTTGTTTCGCATCCTTGGCCAGCACGAGGATGTTGTGACTTTCCCAGTTGCCGCCCGCCGTCACACCAAACGCGCTCGAGAAGAGGTTCGCATCATCACCGAGAATGGTTTGAATTTCTGGAAGCGTCCAAACGTAGAATTTGCCCTC
>JANOWZ010000572.1:0-3563 GCA_031418155.1 Deinococcales bacterium | reverse complement strand
ATGGCAGCCTTCTCGAGCACGTCATCACGGGCGTAGATGGCACTGGCGGTGAACCGACCGTCCGGCGTCAGCATCCAATCGTTGGACTCGAGCAATGCTTCTCGAGCCAATGCCAGTGTGCCACCCTCCCAATGCTCGAGTAGATTCTTGACGGTCAATCTCTTCGCAACATCCAACGACTGGCAAACTGGGCTTGATACACTTTTGGTTGTTCGCCGCTTTTGGTGCAAGCCCTGAATACAAGAATCATGCGGCTAGCACACGCTTTCGCAGCAACTCGAAACCAGCCTGCCCATACGCTTGCCGTTTGATCAACTTCAACCGATTCACATGCCCTTCAGCCCGTCCGTTTGACCAAACTTCCGAAATGGCTGCCTCGAGCGGTTCTCGTTCACGTTCCAAACCCACCGCGAACGACATCAAATCTGGTAAGCCACTCAACTTGACTGCCGTGAACCACGCCTCCAAAGCGTTCACGTCCTTCTCGCGGATCAACCGTTGGAATTCCTGCGCAAGTACACGGGCTTTCGGCACGTCCGGGCAAATGACACTCAATCGATCGAGAATTTTCGCGTCCTGGTAGTTCAGTTTCGTGTCAGCAAACAAAAGCAACCAGACAAGCTGGCGCGGTGTGAAACTACGGGTTCTCGCTTGCTCTGACGGTGCCGAAATTGCTGTCAACGAAACAGTCGTAACCTGCGCTATATCTCGAGCTTCTTGTTGGTCACGCCGAAATCGTACCCAATCATGAATTCGTTTGTACGAACCCACAAACCCAAGCTCGTACAACTCTCGCCAGAATTGCTTGGCATTACGCAAACCAGCTACGAATCGGGCCTCAAGTTCTGGCACCCAACGCTCGAGCAGACTCGTGGCACGCGCATTGTCGCGGAGGTCAGGCAAACCTTCAGATCGTATGGCTTTGCGCACAAAAACCTTGCTTGCCGGTAACGCTTTTGCAACCCAAGCAATATTCCGGTGTTCAGCAAACAACGCTCGAGCACGTAGAATTCGTTCTCGACGCACTTCAAGCATTGTCTTTGCACGTTCTTGATGCTTTTTCGATCCTTTGTTGATTGGGATGCTCGAGGTGACTTTGAATTCCTTGGCGATCTCAGCGATCTGCTTCGAGTTCCTTTTGAGAAAGTGCTCGAGGGAATCGCGTAGGTTCTTGAGCACGTGCCATCGGTCAAAGATTTGTTTTGCCTGCGGTGCGCCTTCTGCGCAGGCTTTCGAGTATTCGTGGGATCGATCTCGGGTGATGATTTCAATCTCTGGATGGGCTTTGAGCCATGTCACCAGTGTCTTTGCGGTGCGATCTGGGAGCAAATCCACAACAGAGCCTTGTTCGTGATCAACAATGATCGTGCCGTAAGTGTGGCCTTTTTGGAATGCAAAATCGTCAATACCAATGATTTTTAGCGTGCCCAGCGTGTTTGTTGTTGTGGCTTGGCGTGCTCGACGTAGCATTGTGGAACTGCTGGCCTTCAACTCGAAGTTGGGAATCAAGCTCGAGGCGGGACTTGCTCCGATGCTCAGCGAAGTTTTCTCGAACAAGGCGTTCACTCGACTGGTGTTTCGTGCGTAGGCATTCAGCCCTTGGGTGAATCGTTCGCAGAAAACCCGTTGAGTACAACTTCGTTTTCGGCAACGAAATCTTCGGACGTGCAAAGTCCAGGTCATGCTCGATTCGCCGACGGGCAAATCTTGTACAGTTCGTCGGTAGTGACTGTGCAGTATCGAACTTGGTGTGCCGCACGTTGGGCATTTTGAATTGGGCTGCTGGCTGGTGACGGTGGCTTGCAAGATGTTTTCGTGCTGGTCAAGTTGCTCGAGTTTCAGGTGCGGAATTCTAGCGGTGAGAAGCGGCGTAATTGCGTCTGTGAGGGTCATTCATCATCTGACCGTACCCTGGTGAGACTTGCACCAAAAGTGATACTGCTGGCAAACTACGCCGCACCCAACATCACCCGTTCAAACCGTGCCAATCGGGTCACTGCTCGAGGCTCCCCCGCTAGCCAATCCGCCACCCGCATCAGGTTCAACGCCGAAGCCATCGCCAAATGCTGCAAACAAGTCTTCGCCAAACCCACATACCTCGAGCGTCGCAACTCGAACGCCCGAACCCCTACCGAAATGCTGCCCTCAATCCCGGCCCTTTTCGCATACAGCAACTTGAACGCATCCGTGTCCTCACGCGCACGAGCCGCCACGAGTGCTTCATGACGTTCACGCACCTGCAACGTCACCGTGCGGGCTTTTGCTGTTGTGCAACTCGATCTGAATACGCACGGTTTGCAATCGCGCAATGGAAATCGAACCCTAAACACAGGTTTTCCTTTGGTATTGTTTGTCGCTGTCCAGGACGTACTTGTTTTCCCGGCCGGACAAGTGAGCGCTTGTGTTTCCCAATCAACTTTGAAGTGCTCAGCAGAAAACCCCTCACCCGTACCGGCGCACGGCACGGGGCCTCCTTCCAGGCTTGCCAACGTTCATCACGACGGGCTGGACCAACCAAGTCAACATCATGATCTTTGTTGGCATCCACCAGGGTCTGGGCACTGACGTAACCCATATCCACCAAATGTTCTTTGGGCAGAAGGTTTCGTTCCTGCAAAGACTTGTGAACCCCGGCAATCGCGTCGAAATCTTGCGTGGTTGCCGGGGTGGTTTTCACATTCGTGATCAGCATCGGTAAATCCGTATCGCACGATTCGGTCAGATGTGCCTTGTAGCCCACCCAGTACGTTGCACGCTTGCGACTCAGTCGTGCATCGATATCAAAAGGCGATTTGATAAAATCACGTGCTGGAGCGACTTCTTCGTCAGTACGAAAACGCAGTGTCGCATCAAGCTCCCAAGTGAAATTCTGAATCCACACGCGCCACAACACCTGAACAGCAGGCACGTCCTTGAGCCAACCCAGGGCTGAAGTTGCAAACACAGCCTCGAGTAGGAACAATCCGTCCGCAGCCACAGCACGCTCAAGCGTACCCCGTTCAGCTTTCTTGGATTCGGGAATGGTGTGATCGACCTCGAATGGCTTGCCGTACTGTTCGATCCATTCAGGTTTGGTGTGCTCCAGAAACCAATCAGGGGCAACGGTGGCCAGCACGTTCAGTGCGTGCCGGAAGGTTTGACCTGCGCAACTCAAGCGGTTAAGTGCATGAACGGCGGCCAGCACGTGCGTAGAATCCGTGCGTTGTTTGCCACGCTCACGCAAGAGCTTATGGGCGCGAAAACGTTCGAGTAGTTTCTCGAAGGGCAGCAATTCGGTATTCCCTTTGATCAATCGAGCGCGAAATTCACGTCGTGACGGCCGTTCCCGGCACGCAGTGACTGAGAATGCTCGAGTCAAAGCCTGGATCATTGAGGGGCAAGGCGAGCAGGTATTTGAGGTCGATTCTTGAGCGGACCGCGTCAGCCATGCGTTCGTCGGAAAGCTGTTCGGCAAACTGCAAAATGATGATCAGGGCGATTCTCGCTGGATCTTCGGCTGGTTTGCCCTCGCTCGAGAACAGGTGCTTGAAATCAGTGGTGTTGAAGAAATCGCCGAAGGTGTC
>JANOWZ010000571.1:0-10312 GCA_031418155.1 Deinococcales bacterium | reverse complement strand
AATCTCGAGGCGAAAATTGCCAACCTCGAGACCGAAATCGCCAGCGTCAACGCCGAACTTTCAAGCCCGAATGCAAACACCGATTTTGCGCAACTCGGCAAACGCAGCGCCGAATTGGATGTCGAAATGCTCGAGACGATGACCGCCTGGGAGGAACGAACCGCGTTGCTCGGCAGCGCCTCCTGACCAAAAATTGGGGGCTCGAGCATTGATCTCGAGCCCCACTCTTCAGCTTTGATTTCATTTTACTGCTCGATGATTATTGGGCTGTGCATTGCGTGATGGTACAATTGAAGTTCTTGGCCACCACCGATGAAAGCGGATCGGAACCCAACTCGAGCCCTTTACCGAGCACTTTAAAACCCGCCTTGACCGACCCGGCAGCGCTGATCCCGGTGCGGAATTTTGCGGTTTTGTCAAGCAATACATCCGTATCCACGTAGGGTTTGACCTCGAGTTCTGGTCCTGCAATGCCGTAGAATTTCAGGCCAAGCACCAGTTTGGAATACGCTTTGCCGTCCCCTTTTTGTGGCGTCGTGACACTGAATGTCGGATTGAGCGCGAGGTTCAAGGGGGTCGAAACGAACGCCCATTTATTGCCGACGCGGTTCCGGTCGTAACTCAGGTCAAAATCCATTTTCACGGTCGGCGCAATGCCCGCTGTGACTTTCATTTTTTCATCCGCACCGACCATCGCGCCAATCAGCAGTTTGGGTTGAATCACCACCACCACTGGAACCGCTCCAACCAGAAACGCCCGCGTGATCGAAGATTCGTACACCGCTTTTTCGACCGGCACTTGCCCACTGAGTTTACCGCCTGTCTCAAGCACGCCCTGGAGTTTCGCGGTCAGATCACCTTTAATGGCAATACGCAATTTCTCAAGGCTGCCTTTCGAGAACGTCATGTTGAATTGAGGATCGAGGCTTTGCTGTACGAAACCGGTCAGGGTCACGCTAGACCCACCTGGTAATGGAACTTTGACGTTCGTGAACCCAAGCTTGCCGGTCACAGCCTGCATGTGCACTCCTGGCAAAGCCTGCACGGTTACACCATTGTCCAGGTTCGTTTCACCAAAATTGATCGTCGCATCCCCACTCGAAATCACGTCCTCAAGCGTTGCTTCCTCAGTTTGGATATAGACCTTTTTAATCCCCAGCGGCGAGAGTTGCTGACCTGAGACGCCAGTCGCCTCGATTCCTTTGATTTTTCGAATGATGCCCTCATTGCATTCACTGACCACGAGTTGCCCCGCCTTGAACGCACCATCGGTTTCGGCCACCTGTAAACGGCTCGCCTCGATACTGGAAATATCGGCAGCATCGACAACGCGGGTGCTCGCGTTTGTGGTCACACCGGTTACGGTCACGCTTGAGGCGGGCTGAAACGGTGTTTCAGTGCAGGCTGCGACTGGTGTCGGCGCGGGCGGTTGCGGACAGGCCACCAACGCGGCACTGGTCAATCCGGCCAAGAGAATCCAACGACGGTATCTCATTTGATCACCTCAAACTCGAGGCTGGCGACATCCCGCGCACCACCAGATTTCTCGAGCGCTTCACGCAGGCGTTTCTCGAGCGCGGCCTCGTCCAGAATGCCTTTGAGTTTCACGTCTGCGGGAATCGGTTTTTCCGTGAACGCCAAGTACACCAGTTGCTTTCCCAATGGTTCGGCGATCTGGTACGCGGCCTTGCCGCCGCTGGCATCGCTGTCGTTTTTGCCCGGCAACTCAAACTTGCCGGCCTCGAATTTGATGTTGCGGTCCAATTCATACGTCGCCCGGTCCGAATCGGTGGTGAACAGGGTTACGAACCCGGCCTTCTCGAGCTTGAACGAGAATTTGATGTATTCGTTCAGTTTAAGTTGGGCTTTCGCTGGGGTCATCTTGAAGTCTTTGATGATGTCTTGCGCCCCAACCCGTCCCCGCAACGTGTTCGGTGCGCAGGCGGTCAGGGTCGAAACGGCAATCAGGCTGGTCAAAAGTACGGCTCGAGAGAACATAAGGGTTAGCGTAATCGTTTTTTGTGAGGCAAATGGGCGAAATACTTCATGCGAATGAGTTAAGGCGCACTCAGGGTTGCTTCATGGCTTGCTCAGGGATGAATTGCGGTCCTCTGGCACGGATTTGAGTGATTCGGGGCAAATTCAATGTTGAGGTTGCGGCTCGGGCTCAGAAGGGATTGTGGTCCAGGCTCAAGCCCCGAGGTTTCAGTCAGTTCTGAACCGTGCCGCCGTCGATGTTGTACCCCTGCCCAGTGATCCCTCGGGCCTGATCTGAAGCGAGGAACGTCGCCAATGCCGCCACCTCGAACGGTTCGATCATTCGCGCCATCGGCACGTCTTTGACCAGACTGTGAATCGCCTCTTCCCTCGAGCGTCCGGTTTTTTGCACAATGTTTTGCACGGTCTCCTCGGCCATTTCAGTCAGCACCCAACCGGGACAGATCGCATTCACGGTCACGCCCTTTTGCGCGTAATCAAGCGCCACGGATCGCGTCACGCCCAAGAGCGCGTGCTTGCTGGCATTGTACGCGGCGCTGTAGCGCAACCCGGCTTTCGCGGCGATGCTCGCCACGTTGATGACACGGCCCCAACCTCGAGCCGCCATTGGATCGAGTAAGAGTTGCATCAGACGCACGGCGCTTTCGACATTGACCGTCATGATCCGCTGCCAGAGTTCCGGTGTCATCTGCGTGAATTTCACGCCCTGGGTAATGCCTGCGTTGTTGACCAGAATATCGATCTGTCCGAGTTCGGATTGCGCCTGTTCGACCGCCGCACCCAGGCTCGAGGGTTCGTTGAGGTCACAGGGAATTGCCAACGCCTGCCGTCCGAGTGACCGGATTTCTGTTGCCAGTGTTTCGAGGTCGTTCTCGGACCGCGCCGTGATGACGATGTTCGCGCCGCTGCGGGCGAACTCGAGCGCAATCGCCCGTCCGATGCCTCGGGATGCGCCGGTAATGAAAGCCGTTTTGTGATCGAGCCGAATGTCCATGCGTGCCGTTCACTCTACAAAAATCTGATCGGCTCGAGCATTCGCGGCTGAATGTCTGATGCATGAACCGAACCTTGAGGCAAGATAAAGACGGCCTCACACAATGGGTGAGGATCCTAAAGCGTTCGCTTTGACCCACTCGTGCCGTCACATCAGGCCGGGTTGCTACACCACCCAAGCGAGAACCTGCAAGTCAAAAAGATGAGAAAATAATAATAATGTCAAATCGATAAAAACCCAGGATCAAATCTTAATGAATCCCAGGATAGTCTCAGACTATCCTGGGGAAATCCGATCCGTGTTGTCAAATACGGATCGGTTTGCTCGCCCGAGATGTTGTGACACCGTTCCCCCATCACAGCAACTCAGCAACCTTTCACCAAACACATCTTGTACACGGTACTCAAAAAGTCGCTCCACCTACCCCCCGGCCATCCTTCAACCATCAAGCAACGAAAGAAAGGTGATCTCAAATGATTCGGAAAACCATCCTCATGGTCCTGAGCGTCCTCGCGGCCTGGACACTGACCTCCTGCGGCAACTCGAGCACCACCATCCCGGACACCCTCGGCACACCAACCCCAACCACCAATCCACCCGTGGTCAACCCGCCCGTCGTCAACCCACCAGGACCTCGGGTTGGCGAACTGACCGTTGAAACCTACGCCTGCCGTTGGGGTGGTGCGGAAGAAGTCTTCGCCACGCTGGTCTTGCGCAACAAAAGCAACAAGAACGTCACCAGCGTCAAAGTCAGCGTGACCTTCAAAAACACGCTCGGGCAAGAGGCGGGTCAAACCTACGATTACGTGCCCAACTTGGTGCCAGACGCGGTGAACGTCAAAGGACCAAACCTGGTTGAGGCCAGACTGAAATGGACCAGCGGCAAGAACCTGAGGTCATGCCAGGCGAAACTCGAGAACGTGGTGTACACGAACTGATGATTGCTGACGAATGACCATTGCGGCTCGAGGGAGAAATCCTCGAGCCGCAATTTTTTGACTTTGACCTTGACATCCAGATTGCTCAATCTCGAGGTTGCGTTTCAAATCTTGATCTGCCCGCGTTCCCCTGCAAGCACTTTCAAAAACGCCTGCACCACCGCCGGATCAAATTGCGTTCCCGCATTTGCCTCGAGTTCCGCCAAGGCCGCCTCAACCGTCCAGGCTTGCTTGTACGGTCGGTCGCTGGTCAACGCATCGAACACGTCCACCACACTGACAATCCGCGCCTCGAGCGGGATGCTTTCGCCCGCGATGCCGTGCGGATAGCCGCGCCCATCCCAGCGTTCATGGTGTGAAAGCGCGATGCATCGCGCACAGCGCAGCACGTCGCTGGTGCCGCGCTCGAGCATCCGTGCGCCCCTTGTGGTGTGGGTTTTCATTTCCGTGAATTCTTCTGTCGTGAGCTTGCCGGGTTTGAGCAGGATCGTGTCCGAAACCGCGATCTTGCCGATGTCGTGCAGTTTGGCCGCCTGAGCGATCAGGCGCACTTGGCGCAGGTCGCAGCCGAGTCGCAGCGCCAGTTTCGCCGACCAATCGCCAACCCGTGTGGTGTGGTTGCTGGTTTCTTGGTCGCGGAATTCACCGATGGTGGCGAGCAAGTCGAGCGTTTCGATCTGATTCGCCTCGAGTTGCGCGGTGCGTTCTTGCACCAGTGCCTTAAGTTCGATGCTTTTCAGGCGGTGAATTTCGGATTCCATGTGTGCCCGCTCGAGGCCCAACCGCGCGTGCACCAGTGCGGCGCGTCGTTCGGTGGCATGGCTTTTGAATTCGACTTCGGCCTGATAAAACGATCGGTGCGCCTCAAGTGCCGTGCGGTAATCGCTTTGGCGTTCGGCCAGTCGGGAGCGTTCGAGGTGCACTTGCGCGATCAGGTCGTAACTGGAGAGCGACCGCGCCAAGTGCAGGGCTTGCTCGAGGTCGGTCATGGCTGCTGTGGTGTCCGTGTGCAGTGCCGCCCGTCCGATCAAGCCTTGCGCCTCGAGTTTGTGGTCGCCAGTGATTTGACTGACCGTCAGTACGGTGGTGTTCGCCTGCCAAGCCTGTTCGACCTGTCCGAGCGCCGTGAAGACTTTGGCGAGTGCGGCCTGAACCTCGCCGTGCAATTCCTGAACGTGATGCGTTTGTGCGATCTCGAGCGCCGTGTTCAGGTGCGCCAGGATTGTTTCCTGCCCATCGCCACGTTCGAGCAGCACCGTGCCGAGCAGGTGATGCGCCCAACCGATGCCGATGGCCTCACCGAGGAGTTGTGCGGTGTCCAGCGTCTCAAGGCCGTACTGCAAGGCTTTTTCGAAATCACCGAGTTTTGCGGCGACCTTGGCGATGTACAGCACCGCCATGCCACGGGTGCGCAGGTTGCCAACCGAACGGTCAAGCACCCGCTCGAACTGCTCGAGCGCCCCGTCAAAATCGCCGAAGCGTTCGTAAACCAAACCAATGTTGATCAGGCAGGCCGCCTCTTGGCCGGTGTCACCCAGGGCGATGAACAAGCTGGTGGCTTCGCTCAGGTACTCGAGCGCCAGCAGGTGCTCCGAGCAGGAGTTCGCAGCGAAACCGGCATTCAAAAGCGCCAGTCCAAGTTGCTGTTGATCGTGGCTTTCGCGGCTCAGGGTGATCACGCGCTCGAGGAGCATCAACGCCTGGGTGGGCTCGGCATAGACTTGAGCCATCGCCACCTCGAGCAAGGCGGCGGTGGATGTTTTGCTTCTGGTTTTTGACAGCGCTTTCGGCATCAACCTGAGAACCCCAGTCCAGTGTGCAGGGGTGTTCGGCACAGAAGTCTTACAGGGATGAAAGACTTTTGTTTTGCGTACCGGTATTCGCCTTGGGTTCAGTCAGGGTTGCTCAGCCGCGTGCAGGTTTGAACATCACTTCGGGCATTCAGGCGTTAGACTGTTTGGCCTTTAAACCTCGACCACAATATCCTGTGGCTTTTAAAGATCTTATCCACAGGGGCTTGTGTATAACTCGAGAATTCTGTGGATAACAAATTCACAAGTGTTTCTTGGCTGACATCAAAGACCACCCCACGATCAGCAATCCTGACTGTGAGGTGCACTTAATTTAAGTATTTCAGCACGCCCTGACCGCTTCTCGAAAAACCACCGACCTGTGGATAACATCGGTACTCGAGGATTGTTCAGGCTTTACTTGCCGCTGCCGGAGTCATCGGGCTTACCATCATCTGCTTTGCCGTCATCGTGCTGATCTTCGGCGCTGGAACCCTCGAGCAGTTTGACGCTGGTGGCGGTCAAGGCCTTCTCGGCGGTGAACTTGCCTTCTACATGGGCAACAATACCATCTTTGATCGTGTCTGGAATCACACAGGGTGCAACGCAAGTGACCGTGACCTTGCGCAACTGAAATGTGGTTGCTCCCGCCACAAAGCCGCTGACCTTGCCACGGAATTCGTTGTGGTTGTCCTCGTGATCGTCCTCGAGTTCTTTTTGACCTTTGACTTCGACCTTGCTGGCGATCACATCACCGTTCGCGTCGGTTGCGCCAGTCACCTCGACGAAATCGCCGACCTTCAAGTTCGCCAATGCCTCTTTGCCTTTGCCTTTTTCGGCGGTGTCATCGTCACCATCCAGATCGACTCGAGCACCGGTTGGCAGTTTCACCGTCCGGCCCGCAACCACGATGGTTCCGGCAACTGGATCAATCGCAGTGATTGCGCCACGAACCTCGAGATCAACTTCAACTTCGCTGGCCTCACCATCTTCAACCTTGATTTTGACTTTCTGACCGACACTGAGGGCTTTGGCAGTGGCATCTTTGCCGTTGACTTTGAACTTCTTGGGCTTCTTGCCTGAACCTTCCGCTTTGATGCTCAGGCTGGCCCCATTCAGACTGGTGCTGCCGAGTTGGTACGTCTGACCGTTCACAGTCAGGCTCGAGTAATCACTGCTCAGCGCGGTGATTGCACCGGTGACGAGGGCGTTGTTCGGTACGACCAAATTGGTTTGACCGCAGGCGGCCAGGAACGGCAGGACAAGGGAGGCAATGGCGATGGTGTGGTATTTCATGATGCTCCTGTTGACGCGGCAAGTTGATTTGAAGCCGTATCTCGAGCGCGTCGAATCTCGAATGAAATCAGTGTAGGTGCGGCTGCGTTCCCGTAGCGTTCCCAAAACCAAAGGTCAGATTGCTCGAGCATTGAGATTGGAGCGGCAAAGAAGAAAGCACTGCGCAAATCGCACAGTGCTTTTGATCAAACTGAACCTGAGAAACCAAAACTCGAGCCGAGATTAATTCACCCGTTCGACACGAATCAGGTTGGTCGTACCGTGCATGCCGAATGGCACGCCTGCGACCATCACGATCTTGTCGCCGACTTCGGCGAGTTTCGCGGCTTTGCATTCCTTGATCGCAATGCGCACCATGTCGTCCGTGTCTGCCGGATCGCCGGTGAATCGCGGTTCCACACCCCAGGCAAGCGCCAGTTGATTCTTGACCCGTTCGCTTGGCGTGAACGCTGCGATCATGCTCAAGGGTCGGTTGCGTGAAACGCGCCAAACGGTTGAACCGGTCGCGGTGAAGCAAACAATTGCCGCCGTGCCGAGCGTGTCGGCCACGTCACAAGCCGCAAGCGAGACGGCATCTTGGGTGGTGTGTTCGGGCATGGCGTGACCGGCGATCATCTTGGCGTACTCTTCGCTGGCTTCGGTGTTGCGGGCAATCTTGTCCATCATCTGCACGCTCTCGACCGGGTACTTGCCGCTCGCGGATTCCGCCGAAAGCATGACCGCATCCGTGCCGTCAAAAATCGCGTTCGCCACGTCGGTCGCCTCGGCGCGGGTTGGACGAGGATTCTCGCGCATGCTCTCGAGCATTTGGGTGGCAGTGATCACCGGTTTGCCCGCCGCCATGCAAGCTCGAATCAACCGTTTCTGGATCACGGGCACCTGTTCGGTTGGAAGCTCCACACCCAAGTCACCGCGAGCGACCATGATGCCGTCCGCTTCGGCGAGGATGTCATCGAAACGTTCGACTGCCGATGGCTTCTCAATCTTCGCCATCAGTTTGGCGCGTGAACCGTACCGCGTCATGTAATGCCGTGCCAGCAAGAGATCGTCACGGGTGCGCACGAAGCTGATCGCCACCCAATCCACACCCAATTCGGTGCCGATTTGCATGTCCTCGAGGTCCTTTTCGGTCAGGGCTGGCACACTTAAATCCGCGCCGGGAATGTTGATGCCCTTGTTGTCCGAAAGCGCCCCGCCGATCAAAACGGTGGTGTGAATGTCGTTGCCGATCACGCGATCAACGCGCAAGCTCAGGTTGCCATCGTCCAAGAGCAACTCGAGGCCGGGACGCACATCGTCCGGCAAACCCTTGTAGGTGGTCGAGACTCGGGTTTGATCGCCCTCGATCTCGTCGGACGTGATGATGAACTTCGCGCCGTTTTCGAGCATGATCTTCTTGTCTTTGAACTTGCCGGTGCGAATCTTCGGTCCCTGAACGTCCTGCAAAATTCCGACCGTCACGCCTTTGCGGGCGGCGATCTCGCGGATCATGTTGACGCGCTCCTCGTGATCGGCGCGAACACCGTGCGAAAAGTTCAGGCGGGCAACGTTCATGCCTGCATCGATCAGCTTCTCGATCATTTCTGGGCTCGAGCTTGCTGGGCCAATCGTGGCCACGATTTTCGTGCGTCGGCGACGCTCCATAGGTTCCCTCCAATAAATCAAGAATGCGGGCGAATTGGGTTCGGGCGAAAAGAGTGTTGGAATTCCTTCCAAACCGTGTGTGATAAAACTCGAGCCAATTCGCTGCGAGGTTCATTCCAATGTTTTCAAAAACTCGAGGGTGGATTGTTTTCCACCCTCGAGCGCAACAGCCTACTTCTTTTTCGCAGTCTTCTTGGCGGGCGCGGCAGCCACCGGGGTGGCCTGCTTAAACGCCGAACGTCCAGGATAAATCGCGGCGCTGCCCAGTTGTTCCTCGAGCCGCAAGAGTTGGTTGTACTTGGCGAGGCGATCCGAACGGCTCGCGCTGCCCGTCTTGATCTGGCCCGCGTTGGTGGCCACGGCGAGGTCGGCGATGAAGCTGTCCTCGGTTTCGCCCGAACGGTGCGAAATGATCGAGGTGTACCCGGCACGGTGCGCCATCTCAATCGCATCAAGCGTTTCGGTCAGCGTGCCAATCTGATTGACCTTGACCAAAATGCTGTTGCCCACACCCGAGTCGATGCCTTGCTTGAGGCGCTTCGGGTTCGTGACGAACAAATCATCGCCCACCAACTGAACCTTCTTGCCGAGCGTGTCGGTCAAGAGCTTCCAGCCCTTCCAGTCGTCCTCGAACAGGCCATCCTCGAGCGAGACGATTGGGTAATTGTTGACCCAGTCCGCCCAGTATTCGACCATCTGCTCAGAGGTCAACGTCTTGCCCTCAGCCTCGAGCACGTACTTGCCGTTCTGGTACAACTCGCTCGTCGCGGGATCGAGCGCAATCGCAATCTGATCCCCCGGCGTGTACCCAGCCTTCTCGATGGCCTCGAGCAGCAAATCCAAAGCCTCACGGTTGTTTTTGAGGTCTGGCGCGAAACCGCCCTCATCACCGACGTTGGTGTTGTACTTGCGGCTCGAGAGGACTTTTTTCAGCGCATGGAAGGTTTCGACACCGGCCCGTAAACCCTCACGGAAGCTCGAGAATCCGACCGGTACGACCATGAATTCCTGAAAGTCCACGGCGTTGTCCGCGTGCGAACCACCATTGATCACGTTCATCAACGGAACCGGAAGCGTGCGAGCATTCACACCACCCAGGTAGCGGTACAACGGCATCGAAAGCGCATTCGCGGCGGCTCGAGCGACTGCAAGGCTGACGGCGAGAATCGCATTGCCACCCAATTTTGCCTTGTTGCCCGTCCCATCCAACTCGAGCATGATCTGATCCAACAAAACCTGATCGGTCGCATCCAAACCGACAACTTCCTCAGCGATGATCTCGTTGACGGCCTTAACCGCCTTCAACACGCCCTTACCGACGTAACGACCGCCACCGTCACGCAATTCGATTGCTTCATGGCTGCCGGTGCTGGCCCCAGACGGCACCATCGCGCGACCCGTTGCACCATCCTCGAGAATAACCTCAGCCTCAACAGTCGGATTGCCACGCGAATCCAACACTTCACGGGCGATGACATCAATGATCGTCGTCATAAAAACCTCCTCAAACTTGGCTACTATACGATCTGAAAGCGATGTTGTGCAGTTTTTAACGCACTCGAGCAACACTGTACCCAGCGCAGTTCACACGGGTTTCGGCGAACGTTCGTTTGTTTGCTATCGGGTTGCGGGAAGGTTTCGTTCGATGGGCT
>JANOWZ010000570.1:0-4032 GCA_031418155.1 Deinococcales bacterium | reverse complement strand
GGGTCAAGACCCTCGACCGTCTCGCGGGTGCGCCGGGCGGCCAGGATTGAACGTTGCGTTTCGATCACCAGGTGCAACAGGTCCGCCTTGAGAACAGCATTCTCCTCGAGAGTCAGTGGCAACTTCCGGTAGGTGCGGGAGACATCCCGCAGGGTGCGCAGCAGCCACGGGTGTGATTGATTGCAGTTCGCGCAGAAGTTCGGCACGCGGTACGCCTTGCGAGCGCCGTACACCGCCGCACCGGGTTGCCATCCAGGAATCGCCGCGTTGCAGGCGAGGCATTCGCTGATCGTGACCTCGTTGCAGTGCGGGCAGCGTTCCCGCCGTGATTCCGGCTGGCTGACGGCCCGAGCGGTGATCAGGTGTCCGTTCAGGCAGACTTGGGCCGTTTCGGGTGTTGGGGTGTTGGGCGAGGAGCGCCCGTCGAGGGTGTTCGTTTCGTGGTTCATGATGGGTCCTTGCCTGTCCCTATCGGGTCGGGAGTTGCTGGGCGATCTGGCGCACGAGCAGTTCAAGACGGTGCTTGTCGAGTTGACGCGAGTGGTACACCACGAACGCCTGCTCGGTCAGTGGGCTGACGAAGGCCATGGTCACGCCGGGCAACCCTTGGATCGCCCGCTCGAGTGCGCAGACCTGCGCGTGATCGCGCCGTCCATCGATGGGAATGACAGCCCGTTGTTTCATCGCACCTGCCCCGAACGCCCTGTCGATTCGGTGGGCGTGGCATCTTGCGGCGTGGCATCTTGCGGCGTGGCAGCGGTGGTGTCTTGATGGCTGGTGTTCAAGTGAACGGTGTTCTCGCGGGTCGCCCGGTTGCGCACGACGTGAGTCCAGGCGTGTTCAATCGCCTGATCGGTCGTGCTGAACAGATGATGCCCATCCGTGGTGATCTCACTCAGCAAACCCATCTTGCCCAGCAGTTGAACCGGTTGCAGTTGCAACCCGGACAGCAAAAGTTTCACCCCGCGCCGCTCGAGCGTGTCCTTGAGCGTTTTGAGCGCATTCGCGCCGGAGGCATCAATCACGTTGACGCGACGCATCCGCAAAATCAGCACATCCACACTCGAGACGCGCAAGAGCGTGTCGATGAACTCGCCGGCGACCGCGAAGAACAACGGTCCCTCGACGCGGTAGGCGATCACCCGTTCGCGCAGCAATTCGTGGTCCATCCCGAGGTGCGCCGGAACGTCTGGGCTCAAATCGATGGGTTGTAGGTTCAAGCTTTTGGACATGCGTTGAATGAACAGCACGCCCGCCACCGCCAAACCGACCTCAATGGCGAGCACGAGGTCAAAACCAATCGTCACGGCGGTCGTGATCAGCATCGTGCTCAGGTCGGACTTGGTGGAATGCAGGAGCGCCCGTACCGCCTCGAGTTCGATCATTCGGGTCGCGGTGAACATCAAAATGCCCGCCAGGGCCGCCCGAGGAATCACGCTAGCATAGCGTCCGAGCACGAGCACGACCGCCAGCAGAAAGATGGCGTGGATCACGCCAACCAAACGGGTTTGCCCGCCGGAGCGGACGTTCACGGCGGTTCGGGCAATCGCGCCGGTGGCGGGAATGCCGCCGAACAACGGCGCGATCAGGTTCGCCAAACCCTGTCCGATCAACTCGCGGTCTGGGTCGTGGCGCTCACGGATGGTCATGCCATCGGCCACGACCGCCGAGAGCAGGCTTTCGATGCTGGCGAGCAGTGCGATTGCCAGCGCCGGTCCCCACAGGACGCTCAGGTCGCCCCAGGCGAAGCTCGGCAGGTGCGGCCAGGGCAGGCCGGTGGGAATCTCCCCGATTCCCGGCACGGGCAGCGCGAAGACCAAGCTCAGTACGGTCACGCTCAAGAGCGCGACGATGCTGCCCGGCACGCGCTTGCTGATCTTGGCCCAGACGAACATGATCGCGGCGGTCAGCACGGTTAAACCCAGCGTCCAAAACTGCGGTTGCTCGAGAAAGACACGCACCGTCTCGACGGTGGTCGGCAGGATGCCGTTCTCGCCTTTCGGGGCGCTCACGCCGAGCGCCGCCGGAACCTGCTGCAAAAAGATGATGATGGCGATGCCGTTGGTGAAGCCGGTCACGACCGGCCAGGGAATGAGTTGCACGAAGCGCCCGACGCGCAGCAATCCGAGTGCCGTGATGATCGCGCCCGCCATCAAACCGACAATGGCAATCTTCTCGATCCCGTACTGCGCGATGATCGGCAAGAGCACCACGGTCATCGCGCCGGTCGGACCGCTGATCTGATACCTCGAGCCACCGAACAGACTGGCAATCAAACCCGCGACAATCGCGGTGAACAATCCCGCCGCCGCGCCCGCACCACTGGTCACGCCGAAGGCCAACGCGAGCGGCAGGGCGACCACACCGACGGTGATCCCAGCGAGCAAATCCTGGGTGAATTTCGCGCTCGAGTAATCCTGGAATTCGAGCTTCCAGGCCGGGGTCGGATTCAAGCGTGAGATGCCATCGAGCAGCACGTCCAGCCAATTTGTGACTGATGTACTTGGAGGGTCACGGGTGGGAATCATGGGGCGAGGCTCGAGGTTTCGTTGCGGATGCGTCCGAGCAGGTCGCTCGAATGTTGGAGTTGCCGCTCGAAGATGGTTCGGCCCAGGTCGAGGAAGGCGTAAACCTCGAGGTCACGGGTGCGGTAGAGGACGGTCGTGCCCTCTTTGCGGTGGTCGAGGAAGCCTTTGCTGCGCAGGATGGCGAGTTGTTGGCTGATGGCACTCTGGTCGGATTGGGTGTCGTATTGGAGTTGACTGACGCTTCGTTCGCCTACTCGGAGTGCATCGAGGATGGCGAGGCGCAATGGGTGAGCGAGGGCTTTGAAGAATTCGGCCTTAAATTGGTGCAGGGGGGTGTTCACGCTTGAATCCAAGAAACTGTATATTCAATAATCTTCATATTTGCATATTAGCACAAAAGGCAACTCGGCTACCGGACCCAGAACCAACGAAGCCTTATTGGGTTGGCACAAGCAATGGAATCGTAAATCACCATCACCCACGAAAAACACTGTTTAACACGGCCTAAATTCCTTAGGGTAATTCAGTGCGCGAGTCTTGTCGATATCCTTGCCTGCGCTTGCGCTCAAGGAGATTTGAAGATGAGAGTCGCTGATTTGGGATTTGGTACGAAATAACTTCCCGATTTCCAAACCAGCCCCAAACGGTTTACGATCAACCCACCCATGCAACCGTACCCAGCCAAAGTTCAACACCTCATGCAAAAGCGTTACAAATCCCTTCTTGACCCTGAAAGCAGCACCTGACGGGCTTGGGTCGCTCAACGAACGAGACAAACGCCGATACGCCGCCGTTGAAGCCGCAAAACTCGGACATGGTGGCTTGACCTACATCAGTCAACTCCTGAACTGCGATCCGAAAACCGTTCAAGCTGGCCTACTTGAGATCGAAGACGATGAAGACCTGGAATTGGATTGTCAACGAAAAAAAGGGCTGGACGCAAACCCTTAATTTCTTTCAGTCCTGAACTCAAAGCGAACTTCCAACACGTGCTACGCCGCGCCGAACCCCAGCCTCGCCATGCTCGAGGTGCTGGTTCACATCGACTCAACCCAGTTCGCAGAACGCAGCGCGATTGAACTCGAGGTGTCACGCAAAAGCATCGAGGTTGACGCTCGAGCATTTCTTCCAGTTGGTGCGCGACGCACCAAGCACCGACTCGCAACGCCTGACCCGCGATCACGGCACGCAATGGCTGCACGAAAACCGCAGTTTGCTGCTCGAGGTTCCGAATCTGATCATGCCGTTTGAACGCAACTGCCTGATCAACCCGAACCACCCGGAGGTCAAACGGATTCGCTTGCTGCGCACCGAACGGGTTCGCCTTGATGCGCGGCTGATACGTGGATAAACCAAGACTGTTGCCCACACCGGTAAGATGAACGCACATCATGTCTCTCTTCGTAGACCAATCCGAAATCAACAGTGTGCTCTGGTAAGCCTGCGATACCTTCCGAGGCACCATCGATGCCAGCGAATACAAAAACTACCTGCTGGTCATGCT
>JANOWZ010000569.1:0-4656 GCA_031418155.1 Deinococcales bacterium | reverse complement strand
GCTCGAGAAGTGGACCTCGCCACCGTTCGATCCTGTGGTGAGAGTCGAGCACGGTGAGCAGCGGCTTTTTGCGCGAGGCGTTTCGGATGACAAAGGTCCGATGCTGATTCCGATTCTTGTCGCCGAAGCGTTCGGCACAATCTCGGGCAAGCCGCCAGTGAACTTGAAATTCTTGCTCGAGGGTGAAGAGGAAGTCGGCAGCCTGCATCTTGAGGAGGTCGTCAAAGCGAACGGCCCTCGCCTTATGGCGGATTTTGTTTTGTCCGCCGACGGTGCGATGTGGAGGCCGGGTGTCTCATCGGTCAACATCTCGAGCCGGGGGTTGATCGCGCTTGAGTTCACGCTGACCGGACCAAGCAAGGATTTGCATTCTGGTCGTCACGGTGGCGGGATCATGAATCCGTTGAGCGCGATGGCGCAACTCGTCTCGAGCCTGCATGACGTTGATGGACGAGTTGCAGTCGAAGGATTTTACGACCGTGTACAAGAACTTTCCCTAGCCGAACTCGAGGCGATCCGTGCGATTCCATTCGATGATGCGACGTATCTCGAGGCCGTTGGCGCATCCGAAACATTTGGCGAACCCGGTCACAGCACGCTCGAGCGACAATGGACGCGCCCGACCCTCGAGTTAAATGGCATGTGGGGCGGCTACACCGGACCTGGCGGCAAGACCGTCATTCCGAGCGAGGCGCACGCGAAAATCTCGTGCCGTCTGGTGCCAGATCAGCAACCGGACGAAGTACTCAAGCTGCTGATCGAACACCTCGAGACGCACTGTCCACCCGGTGTCAAACTAACGATCAGCGGTGACGGTCACGGGTCAATGCCGTATGCGATTCCCAGCGATCATGTTGGACTCGAGGTGGCGCGTCGCGTCCTGCGAGAACTTGATGGGCGCGAACCGCTCGAGGCCCGCATGGGTGGCACGCTGCCGATTGCCGACACGTTCAAGCAACTGCTTGGCCTCGAGCTGGTTTTCTTTTCGTTCTCGACCGGCGATGAGGATTTTCATGCGCCGAACGAATTCTTTCGCCTTGAGCGTTTCAAAAAAGGGCTCGAGGCTTGGGCGCGGTACTGGCACGCGCTCGCAGGGGGTGGATCGTGAAGGCGTACCAACAATTCACGGACTATATCGCGGGCGTGAACGATATTTTGAACGCGATGAACATCCTGAACTGGGATGCACGCACGCAAATGCCGCCAGGTGGAACTGTGGCTCGAGGGCACCAACTCGCCACGCTCTCGGGAATCGCGCAAGAGAAATTGGCGGCGGACCGTTTGCAGACATTGCTCGAGCAGGCCGAAGGTGAAACCTCGAGTCTGCCCGAAGACGGCATTGAACGCCGCAGCCTTTTGGCCGTGCGCGAGGCGAGCAATTTATTTCGCCGCACACCAGAACGATTGACCCGAGAACTGACGCAACTCGCATCGGAAGCCCAGCAACTCTGGGGCGAGGCTCGAGCGCAAAACGATTTTGCAATGTTCACCCCGGCACTCGAGCGCATGGTCGTCTTGCAGCGCGAACTGGCCGAGGTCATCGGCTACAGCGATCACCCTTACGATGCGCTGATCAACCGCTACGAACCGGGCATGACGCACTCGGGTTTGAACACGTTGTTTGCGCAGATCAAAGCACGAACCCTTCCATTGCTTGAGCGAATTCGTGCCACCACCCCGCCGCGCCACGATTTCTTATCGCGTGCATTTCCGCTCGAGGGACAGCGTGCCTTTGGACTCGAGGTTGCACGGGCTTTCGGTTATGACCTCGAGCGTGGTCGTTTGGATGTCTCGTTGCATCCGTTCGAGATTTCGTTCACCCATGATGATGTGCGCATCACCTCTCGTTATCAAGAACATTTTTTGCCGATGAGTTTGTTCGGGACCTTGCACGAAACCGGGCACGCACTTTACGAGCAGGGTGTTGCCCCGGCCCTTTCACGCACAGCCTTGACGAGCGATTTAAAAGGAATCTACGCGGTCGGTGGAACCAGTTTCGGCACGCACGAAAGCCAATCACGGCTCTGGGAAAACCTCGTGGGTCGCTCGACCCAATTTTGGGCGCACTGGTATCCACGTATTCGCAAGGTTTTCCCAACACAACTTGAGGACATCGATCTCGAGACCTTTCACCGCGCCATCAATCGCGTCACACCGAGTCTGATTCGCGTTGAGGCTGACGAGATCACCTACAACCTGCACATCATGCTGCGCGTCGAACTCGAGGCCGCCTTGCTTGATGGCTCGCTCGCTGTTCGTGATTTGCCCGAGGCGTGGAACACAAAGATGCAAGAGTTTTTGGGCATCACGCCGCCGGACGTTGCTCGAGGTGTGCTGCAAGACATTCACTGGTCGGCGGGTTACTTCGGCTCGTTTCCGACGTACACGGTTGGCAATGTCATGGCTGCACAATTTTTCGAGGCAGCACGCACACAGCAGCCAAGTCTTGAACGCTCGCTCGAGCTTGGCGATTACACACCCTTGCGCGAATTCCTGACCGAGCACATCTATCAGCACGGCAGGCGGTTCAGTCCACACGAATTGCTCGAGCGTGCCACCGGGCGCGGACTCGATGCGAAACCATACCTCGATTACCTCGAGAAAAAATTTTCTGGACTGTATGGACTCGAGGCTTGAGGCTGTGATTAAGTTTCGTGAATCGCAACGAACACAGCATCACGGCGAATCCAGCCGCGATACATGCCTTCGGTGTTGTACGGCAACACCACGTTGCCGTCCTTGTCCACCGCACAGGCACCAGCCCCGCCAACCAAACGGTTTGAATTCCCAATGGCGAGCATCTCGGTGCGAATCAAAGCGTTCATTGCCGCCTCGAGCGACATTCCTCCGTACAGCATTCGCGCATGAATCTCGTGTCCGAAGGCCAGCCGAATGAACAACTCACCCTTGCCCGTGCCGGAGATCGCGCAGGTGCGGTCATCGGCCCATGTGCCCGCACCGATGATCGGCGTGTCACCGATGCGTCCAACTGGTTTGGCGGTGTACCCGCCGGTCGATGTGGCGGCGGCCAGATGCCCGTTGCGATCCAAGGCGACGGCACCGACTGTGCCGTGCCTGTCGCGCTCTGACGCGGCCTCCAGGTTGTTTGCCCGCTCGAGTTCAAGCATTTTCTCGAGGGCTTCGCGGCGTTCTGTTGTCGAGAAATACGAGTTGTTCACGGTTTCAAATCCGTTCGCTTCGGCCCAAGCATCGGCGGCATCGGCGATCAACAAGAGCGGATCGGAATGCTCCATCAACGCCCGCACCACCCGAACCGGATTGCGAATTCGCCTCGAGCCCGCCACGGCCCCGGCACGTCCGGTCGCGCCATCCATCAGTGACGCATCGAGTTCGTGGAAACCAGCCCGATTGAGGGCTGCACCAAATCCTGCATTGAACACCGGATCATCCTCAAGCACGACAATACTTTCCGCCACGGCATCCACCGCCGCACCACCCGCCTCGAGCACCGCGAAACCAACCTCGAGCGCCCTGCGCAGTCCGGCCCGCGCCGCACGGTCCGTGTCCGGGGTCAGTTCGGCCTTCGGGATCGCACCGCAACCACCATGAATCGCCAGCACCGGTTCGCGCATCAACACACCTCTTTCAGAACCCATCCTAACGCCGTCTCGAGCAAAACAATTTTGAATCAAGGAGGCATCACATGACACAAAGCAGGCTTCAAGATCGTGTCAGTATCATCACCGGTTCGGCGGGCGGCATCGGTCGCGCCATTGCGCTCGCCTTGGCCGAGGCCGGTGCTCTAGTCGTCGTGTCTGACACGCGCACGGCTGAGGGCGAGACGACTGTCAGCGCCATTCAAGCTGCGGGCGGTGAAGCAATCTTTGTGGCCTGCGATGTCTCCAACCCGGATCAGGTCAGCCACCTCGTCACGGCCGGCCTAGAGCATTTTGGACGATTGGATGTGCTGGTCAACAACGCGGGCATCTCTGGCGGGTCATCCCTGGCGCACGAACTCGAGCTTGAAACTTGGGACCGGGTGATGGCCGTGAATTTGCGTGGACCGTTCTTGTGCGCGAAACACGCGATTCCGCACCTGATCTCGAGCGGCGGGACCATCATCAACATCGCCTCGACCTACGGCCTGATCGGAGCGCCGCTCGCCCCGGCGTACTGCGCCTCGAAAGCGGGCGTGATCAACCTGACCCGGCAACTCGCCGTCGATTACGGCCCGCACAAGATTCGCGTCAACGCGATCTGTCCGGGATACGTCGATACCGACATGGGTGGATTTCGTGCCAACCTGCCGCCCGAGCAGTCCGCCGCCGCCAACGCCCGCCGTGAGGCGAACGCAGCCTTGCAACCCATTGGTCGTCAGGCGCAGGCGCTCGAGATCGCTCGGGTTGCAGTCTTCCTGGCATCCGATGAAAGTTCATTCATGACCGGTTCGATTCTCACCGTCGATGGTGGTTGCACCGCGACGTTTAACCACGGCAGCCATTGATAAAAGACCTCGAGACCGATCAGACCTACAAGTGTGCTGATATCAAGTCGTCTTTAAAACTGGCGGTATCCTTCTTGACCCTGAGGGCAGCACCTGACGGGCTTCTTGCTCATAAGCTGGCACCTAACGGGCCATTCGCGCTTGGGTCGCTTCGGATACACGACCAGTAAGACGACTTGATTTTTCGTCAC
>JANOWZ010000568.1:0-4706 GCA_031418155.1 Deinococcales bacterium | reverse complement strand
AAGTGGAGTTGTGGTTTTCGATTTTGGTTCGGAAGTTGTTGAAGCGTTCGAGTTTCGTTTCAGTCTCAGATTTGCGGGATCGAATTTTGGGGTTCATCGAGTATTTCAATGTGACGATGGCGAAGCCGTTTAAGTGGACGTATTTGGGGAAGCCGTTGATGATTTGAGTAGGTCAAGAACTTCTGCCAACGTCCACTAGTGGGTCACTTGCTGTGCGTACCGTTTTTCAAACCAGCCACCCGAACCGTCACCCCAGAACCACCCAACCGTCGCGCTCGAGCACGCTCACGTCGCAACCGTCGCTTCCCACCCCACACGAACGCAGTCGGTGCACGATTCCAACCACGCACCGTTGCCTCCAACGCCTCAATCACTGCCTCTGGCGACTCGAGGTCTGATCCTTCCAGGGCGCGACGCACAACAATCCGTTGAATCGACTCCGCCTTCTTGACCCTAAGACGCACCTGACGGGCGGGGTCGCATGTTCAGCCAACTTCCACCAAGTGGTGTGAACACTGGCATCACCCCATGAGCGACCAGCCACAGCATCAACGAAGGCGTTTTATGACCAGCCAAATTGTCCATCACCAGCAACGCCCGTAAACGCGGTAGCACCGTTGATAACGTGAATTTCACTGTTAATTCATGCTGCCAGCGAATCCATGCCTCCCGATTCGCAGCCTCCTCGAGCACCGGGAACACGGGGTGCCGCTCAAGAAAAACCGTCAATGCACTTTCGAGCCAGCGACCCAAGCCCGTCAGCGATCCTGCCCGCTAGGTGCATGGTTAGGATCAAGAAGGTGCTGCTTTAGGGTCAAGAAGGGATGCAAAATCGCGTTTGCGCTGCTGGTCACGCCTTTGGCGTGCAACTCCCCCGTTGCAGGTCGAAACAACGTCAAGAGTTTCGCTGTGCCAGCCCGAATATACTCATAGGGCGTGGCATGTCAAAAGGCTACACCCATAGCAAGTGGCCCACCAGCTGAAGCGCAATCGCTGGTCTTACCGAAACGGACCCAGAATGCACACAAAGGAACGGCGGGCCAGGTGATTGTCGCTGGCGGATTGCCGCGCTATCCGGGTGCTCCGGCCCTCGCCGCACACGGAGCATTTCGCGTCGGGGCTGGATTGGTGACGGTGGTTGCACCGCCAGAAAAACGTACCCGGAATGCAACCAATTGCACTCAGCCGGGAATCAGGGGCATCGACTAACCTGCAAAGCATGACAGGCTATCCCCCGGTTCCCGAATTTCAAATTTTGATCGCAGATGACGATCCAGGCATTCGCAGTTTCTTGCGGCGCGGCCTTCGGCTAGAAGGTTACGGCGTGATCGAGGCCGCTTCCGGTGAGGCAGCAATCACCATGGCTCGAGATGCAAAACCCGATTTGGTGGTGCTCGATTGGATGATGCCCGGACTTGATGGCCCGGAGGCGTTGCGACAAATTCGAGCCCGCGATGCGACCGTGCCCGTCATTTTTTTCACGGGCCGTTTCGGTCGGCGCGAGGAGGGCTTGGCGCTGGGCGCTCAGGATTATTTTGAAAAGCCCGTTCCATTTGCGCGGCTTGTGGCACGGCTCCATGCGTTGCTGCCATCGGCAATCAAACCTGTGGCCCTGTAGATTTGTTGAAGTCATTTACACGATCAATGCTCGCTCGAGGGCTTGCTCAAACACCTCAACCGTTTGCGCACCTGACACGGCGAATTCCTGATTGAAAATAAAGAATGGCACGCCTGAAATACCCAACCGATTCGCTTCGAGTCGACTGGTTTGCACGTCATCCCGGTACAGATTGCTCGAGAACAATCCTTGAACCGCGACCATATCCAACCCCGGGCGCAATCTGTTTGAGTTCATTCGGATCGGTGATGGCTCGGGCCTCGGTGAAATACGATTTGTACAAGGCCAACGCCATCGCTTTTCCCAAACCGTTTTCGGAGGCGAGCAAGACGAGCCGGTGCGCGTTTAACGTATTTGGCGCGACCGGCATTCGCTCGAAATCAAAACTGATCCCCTCGCTGGCTCCGGCCTGAATGACGTGCGAGAATGCGGATCGTCGCGCCTCGAGACCACCAAACTTTTCCACGCTGAATGTTTCCCACGGGATGCCGCGTTCGGGCAGGTCGGGTTGCAGTTGAAACGGATGCCAGATCCATTCCATCTTCAAATCCGGGTAAGTTTCAAGCACGCGCTCGAGCCGAGAATCGCCAACGGAACAGAACGGACAGGCGATGTCAGAGAAGACATCAACGCGAATGCTTTGTGTTTTTGGGTTCGTCATGTGGACCTCGTGAAAATCGGTTTGAAATCTTCCACGAATCTTCGCACACTGATCGGTTTGCGGCCAAGGATTCGTTCAACATCGTTCGTCACCCGAGCCGCCAAACCAAAACGGTTCATGTTGTAAATCAGGATCATGATGTTCACAAACGCCGGTTTCATGCCACGCTGCTGCATCTCGAGTCCAAATTTGGGCGGGGCCGGATTTGAATACGTGATGCGCCGTCCGAGAACTTCGCTGAAGACCGTTGCGACTTGCGAGTAGGTCAGGGCCTCCGCGCCGGTCAGGTCGATGCCGCCGTTGACGATGTGAGGCACCGTCAATGCACGCACGGCGATGGCGGCAATGTCCCTGGCATCAATGAAACTCGTGCGGCCATTCCCGGCGGGCACGAACAAATCGTTGCGCTCGAGGAGGTCTTGCAGGTGGGTCGTCGAAAGGTTTTGCAGGAAGAAACTGGGCCGCGAGAAAACGTGCGGAAGCTCGAGTTTTTCGATGGCAAGTTCGAGTTTACGATGCGGCACGACCGGATTGTGCTGCGCTCCGAGCAACGAGAGGAACACAACCTGTTGCACATTGCAGGATTTCATAGCCTCGAGAAACGGTTGAAACGCTTTCGGATCACCCATGACCGGTGGGCGCATCAAGAAGACTCGGGTCACACCCTCGAGCGCCGGACCAAAGCTGCTTGGATCGGTGAAATCAAACCGGATCAACTCGGCGTGTTCTGGCAAGGTTCGGCGGGCTCGAATTGGATCGGTGACGGCGGCACGCACAGGCCGACCAGTCCCGATTGGGTCAAGCTCGAGCAGGCCACGCACGACATCGCCGCCGAGATTGCCGGTGGCTCCAGTGACGAGGATCATGCTCGAGCCTACCCGACTGGCGCGGAAAGCGGGAGGGAAACCACCTGGGTTTTCCTCCCACTCGAGACTGCTGTAATTTACAGCAATTTCGGGATTTCTTGAGAATGCCTTTTTTCTCAAGAAATCCCCGAGTGATACGAGTGGAAACAAACAGTGGCGAGGCAAAAATTGACGAATTTTGCTTTTGGAATTCTCAATCATTGCCGAAGCCACTGTATTTGATCGTTACTTGATCGCGCCGTTCAATCCGTTTGGGAAGAACCCTCCCTTGCCCTTACCACCCAGGTAGACGATGTTCAGCACCTGCTCGGTGCTGCGACTGAAGGCAATGCCGTTCGCATCGGTCGGCACAAGGTTCGCCTTGCCCGCCATGACGATGCCCTGATCGCGGTCGTCCGTGCCATCAACGGCATCACGCAGGTCCGAGATGGCCGCAACGATTTGCTCCACCTTCAATCCGGCGGCAGCCACCTTTGAACGGTTCTGGTACAAAAGCGTCCTGACGATGCCCGCGTGGTACGCCTCAACCGCCAGAATCCCGGCGGCGGCCTCGAGATACGCCGGGTTGGTGATCAGTGCAGCAGCCCCCTTGTAGGCCGTTACTCCGACATCCTCGAAGATGAACGCGCCGTGCAGAAAGAACAGTTCGTTGCCATAAGGATTGAAGCCCTTGATTGCGTTCTTGCTCGCAGCGGCACCGGCGGCGGCGAAGGCCGAACCGATATCGATGGTTGGCCGCGCGACCGCCTTATCGCCGAGGGCGGCCCGCAAGAATTTGACGTGGTTCTCCTCGTCATTGGCGATCTCTTCAGCGTACTCGCGCACTGCACGACCGAGGGCGTTGTTGGAAAATTTCACCCGTTGCCCACCAATCACGCTCGAGCCTTTGTTCATGGCCATTTCTGTACCGACCACGCCGGAGGTTTCGTAGGTCGGCTTACGGCCCACCGCCGCGAGGTAAAACTCGGCCTCCAGGTACTCGAGGTTGAGCGCGAAGTTAAGCACAGCCACATCCACATCTTCTTTCATTGCGGGTGCGGCAGTTGTGGTTTGGGCAAATCCGCCGCCCGACACGAGGGCACCGGCCCCAAGAAGTGCGGCACTGCGAAGGAGTTGACGGCGGCTCAGTGCACTAGAATTCATAAGTACCTCCAAAAACTTGTCTGTAAACCTATCCACGATTTTTGAATGAGATAAGTTTGAATTCAGGTAAACCCCATTGGCTGAATTGAAGCTGTTGGTCCACTGAACCGTGGCTGAACGCCAATTCTCGAGCCATAGAGACTGTGCGAACCAATCACGGTAACGAACACTTCTGAACACCCAATGGCAAAAATGCTTGCGGCTGCATTTCAGTGTGCATTCAGCGTGCAAACAACCACCGAGAATAGGTTCAGGTCAAGAAAGCTCGAGAAACCAATGCGACCACAGGAATCTCAAAACAAGGAGAAACTCATGACCATCAAAACCTACCGTTGGCTCGCCAGCATCTGCTTCCCGCTCGGCTTCGTCTCGATCATCGCTTCGATCCTGGTCTGGATGATCCAGGGTGGCATGACCG
>JANOWZ010000567.1:0-7278 GCA_031418155.1 Deinococcales bacterium | reverse complement strand
TTGGCGATCAGTTCTTGGGTGAACTCGTACTCAAAAAATCGTTTGGCGCGTTTGGCATTGCTGGCTGGTTGAACCAAGCCGTTGAGAGCGGTGCCGATCTGTGTAAGGTTCACGGTTCGGACTTTGATCAAAGCGAGGATGAAACTGGCAATGAAGTCGAGCCTTCGTGGGTCGAGAGAGAAGTGGCTTTTCAGGACGTACTGGAGGGGTTTATGCTGCATTTGGCTACCTTTCCTTGCCGGGAGTTGGTAGCCACTATTGTTATGTTTTTGCGTGGGCGACGCAACCTTCAGACTTCTGTCCAGTAGTTAGCGGTTGGGCTTACCGACTCGAGGCGGGTGCTTGGATTGCGCACGCCACGCAACAAGTGGAACGCAATGGTGCTGGCATTCGATTGCAAGCCCTGGTCGCCGATGACGCGGGAAATCTTTACACGACCACCAAGGACAGCGTGACCAAACTCGAGGTGGGATCGAACCTCTGGCGGCAAATGTACCGCCTGACCGGGGCGCGAAAAATGTTTTACAACGGCGAATTCCTGTTTGTGGCGGGCTGCAGCCTGATCGGTGAAATCAAACTCGCCACCGGCGAACCGATCAAACTCGTGCAGAATCACCTGCCCGCCAACCACGACCTGAGCGCCATCACCTACGACGGCTCGAGTAAAACGGTTTTTGTGGGCGTTCCGTTGCCACTTGCGGGCGAAGGCAACATCTACCGTATCGTACCGGACCCTCGCAGCCGAGGGGTCAACAACAATCTCGAAGTCTCGAGCGCCACGTATTTGGGCGGTATGGGTGGAGACTCGGCGGGCGGCGTGGACATCGCGCCAGACGGCACGATTATCATGGGCGGCAGGCTCGAGCGCACCGATCTTGGCAAAATTCCCACACAATTGCTCGGTGGTGGAGCCGGAGCCGTCGTGCGCCTTTCGCCGGAAGGCAAGCGCGTCCTTGGCGTGACCCGATTGGGCGACAACATTCAAGACATCGAAGTGAACCGCACCAACGGACTGGTTGCCGTGATTGGAGATTTCGGAACGGTCATCCTCTCAAGCGATGCCAAAAACGTCATCTGGAGCAACCTCGAGCCGAGCGCCAACGATGGTCGTCGCATCGCCATCGGCGTGGACGGAACGGTGGCGACCCTCTCGAGCAAAGTCATCCGCACGTACTCGGCGACCGGTGTGAAACTCGGTAAGTTGACGCTGAACAACAGTTTTGTTTTGGACATTGCGCTCGACTCGAGCAGCAAAAGTATTTTTGTGACCGGCATGGACAACAAGAAGTTACCGCCCGACAATACCTTGCCGAACGCGCCGGTTCAGGTCGCCTATCTGTGCTCGTATAGTTACGAACTTGCAGCGCGAAAATGGACGAACTGGAATTATTCTGGTCTGGACTTGAACGGACAAGCAGCGGACACGCGAGGCTACCGGGTATCGATGGGCCGCGACAACAAGCTCTACTTTTTGGGCGAGAAGGCCGGTGGCAACAGCATCTTCCGTTTTGATCCGCGCAGCCCAATTGGAATCCTCGCCAACGGTCGGCGCGGCATGATCGAACAGGACTGCGACTGCTGGATTCGCTGGGACGAGTACAACATCGGTTACAAAACGGCCTCGGCACACTTCGCGTATTACGCCCGTCTCGAGCCTGCGACGGGACAGATCTTGAAAGGTCAATTTGCCGTGCCAAGGTTGCCGAACACGCAATCGAACACCTTTCGCGTGCGGTCCATCACCGCCGATGAACAGGGCCGGGTCTACATCGGTGGTATCAGCGTCTACGCCATCGAGAACCGCAGAGGTACAAAGATCGCGGGCCAGAGCACCGGCGAGTACGGCAGAACCGATGTGACGATGCTGGTCGTCAGTGAGGATTTCAAAACGCGATTGATCTGGACCGCCTGGAACAAGGAAAGCCCGAACGACAAAAACGCCAATGGCATCAATGAGGCGTATGACACATTCGGAAGCGAGGTCGTCGGCTTTTCCGCCAGCAATGGAACCGCCGTGATTGCGGCTCGAGCGGGCGGGGGGCAACTTGTGACGGTGAATGCCTTGCAACCCACGCCAAGCCCGGATTTGAGCGTGTCGGATTCAGATGCGTTCGTCGGTGTGTTTCCGATGCGTTAAACCATCAAAAATGGCTTGAGGATTTCAAACCGCGAGCCGTTCGCAAGTCCTCAATCTATTCGACGGTTGTCAGTGTCGCGTCAGCCGCTCGAGCAATTTCGGTGGCCCGCAGGCGTTGACGCAGCCCCCCCGCGTATTCGGCCAGACCTTCGAGTGCGGTGCTCATGTCTTGACGCAAGTAGTATTCGTTGCCGCCGAGGTTCAACAGCAGCATGAACGGCGCACGGCAGAGTGTCTCGAGCACTTCGCGCACGGTGTTTTGACCCACGCCGCTGCCCTCGAGTCCACGCATGACATCTTCAGGTTTGAGCACGCATGGTGCTTGTTGCTTTGAAAGCGAAAGCGTCACGAACGAGAACGCGCCGCGAGCACTGAGGTTGTCTGTGGCGCTACCCTCAAGCGTTTCGACCGTCTCGAGCGTGATTGCCCCGGCGTTCCAGTAGCCTTCCAAATCGAGCGGTCCAATCGGTGCGAGCCGTGTGATGTTTAAGAGCTGTTCAAGGCTCGCCTCATCAACGCTGGCCAGCGTGAACTCCGGCAGGCTTTTTGGATTGATGGTTTTGAGGCTTTCGCTGTTTGCGCAAATCGCAAAGTATTTCGCGCCGCTGCGCTTGGCCACCTCGAGCGTGGTGCGCAAACGCGGGTGTTCCAAGTCCAGCTTTTCACCCTCGAGCACTGCCAGCGCCACCCGATGCGTGCGTGCGCCGAGGTTCGCAATCAGCATCAGGCCACCACCGAAACCGGTGCGCGGATCGGCGGCCTCGATGCGGTCCACTGAGTATCCGAGCGCCACGAATGCCGCTTGAGCTTTCTCAAGCGAATTCGCAGCGGCAATCGGAACGACGGGTGTTTCCACTTTCGGTTCTGGTTTGGGAAGCGGTTTGATCTCAGGCTTGACCTCATGATCTTTGTGCAAGGCACGCTCGAGCGAGGCTCGGGCAAGGCTCGCCGGGGTCGGATTTGGATTTTGCCGCAATGGTGTTTTGCCGCGAGGAATCTCGGGTGCGCCCGTCTCGAGCTTGCCCGTGTTTTCACCTTCGGCCTTGTTGCCGTTCGGGTAGATCAAACCCTTCGGGTACGGTGAAACCCGAGGTTCATGGACCTCGCGGACCTCGCGCACGTAAGAGGTTTCCTCGACGACCACCCGTTTGGGTGGCGCGGGCGGCGGCGCGGGCTTGACTGTTTGAATGCGTTCCTCGCGCACCCTGGCCACAGCCTCGAGCGAATAACGGCGTTCACCCAGCGGCGTGATGAACAGCGTGTCATTGACGCTCAAACGGGTTTTGTTGAAGAACTCCGTGAGGCCGTAGACGCGCTTGTCCTGCGGGTTGATGGTCAATTGAATCTCGTCGCCACCGGCAGCGATAAACGTCACCGTGCCGGAGGTTGGAAAGACCTGCTCGAGCGTGCGGCCAAGCATGATCGAACCCGAGTCGATGCAGGGTCGGGTCAGGAAATATTTGAAACGCCCGCGTGCCGGATCGAAGGTCACGCCAACACCTTACAGGATGTGCGACCATCTGCGCGAGAGTGTACGGAGGGGTTCGACACTTGAGGACAGGACACCGGAACCAAATTCGGCTCGAGCGGGACGTGGGCGTTCTTCGGGTTCATGCCGGAACCTCCTCGAGCGGGTCGAGGGAGCGTGATTTTCGAGTACGACGGCTGCGTTTCGCGGGTTTGGGTGAAGCTTCATTTTGGTTTTGTTTCGGGTCTTCAGTCAGGTTCGATGATTGCGGCAAAATCGATTGGTGCAATGCTGCGAGCGTGATTTCGTTTTCGGATGCCAGTGCAAAGTATAGCGCTTGAGCGATCTGAAGTGTCGCGCGTGCGTCGCCAAGTGCTCGGTGACGGTGTTCTATGGGTACGCCATAAATCTGCCCTAGCGCATCCAGTCCCCTACGGCGTCGTCCCGGCAAAGCCTGCCGAGCCAAATCGAGCGTGTCAACCACCGTGTTATCTAGCTCACATCCCAGCTTAGCAAATCGCGGACGTAAAAAAGCAAGGTCGAACGGAGCATTCTGAATCACCAGGGTCGCATCGCTCAGAAACTCGAGCAATTTCAGCAGGCTTTCCTCGAGCGGTGGCGCACCAATCAGCATTGCAGGCGTGATACCAGTCAGTGTTTGCACGTAAGGCGAGATTGCCCGTTTCGGATCGTTGAAGGCTGCAAACTCCTCGAGCCTGACGGTTCCATGCTCGTCACGTGAGAGTTTGACTGCGCCGATTTCGATGATTTCCTCACGGAGAGGATCGCCATTGGTCGCCTCAATGTCGAGCGCCACAATCGATTCACCCAGCGGCGGGAATGGTCGTTCCCATGACCACAATCCCAGCAGATCATCCTCGAACTTGAACCGACCGTCAAGGATTTTCCCCAGCAGTGTTGCCGCGCCCGAAGCCTCGAGTCCCAATCCTCGAGCCACGTCATCGCAAGGCATCGCCTGAGCATGAACCTCGAGCAAATCGTGTGCGGCACGGTTGAGGCCCGGATAGATCAACTTGGGGTAGATGAGTTTGGTCACGGTTGCAACGCCAGATGTTCTGAATTCGTTTGGGGTGCAGTCTTCAAAAAGCCCGCATTCGTTGCCCGCTCGAGCGCGTACGATACGGTAATCAGGCGTTCATCCTGCAATGTTGGTGCGATGAATTGCACACCGATTGGCAAACCGGAATGGCTCGAGTATTGCCCGTCGGAATTTTCGTATCCGAAGGGAATGCTGATGGCGGGCAGACCCGCCAGATTGACGGTCACGGTGTCCACGTCGGTCAGGTACATCGACATCGGATCGTCAGATTTCTCGCCAATTTTGAAGGCTGGGGTCGGCGCGGTCGGCAGCATCAGCAGATCGACGTTCTCGAAAACTTGCGCGAATTCCTGCGCAATCCTGGCTCGAGCCCTCAAAGCTTTCGAGTAAAACGCATCGAAATAACCGCTCGAAAGCGCATACGTGCCCATCAAAATTCTGCGGCGCGTCTCAAGCCCGAACGCTTTTCCGCGAGCCTTCGCCATGACATCGTTGATCTCACCATCGAAATCGAAACGGTTGGAATAAACCATGCCATCGAATCGTGCCAGGTTTGAGGATGCCTCGGAGCACATCACCAGGTAATACGCGGCCAAACCGTACTCGAGCGAAGGCAGGGAAACCTCCGTGACGGTCGCACCCAATTTCTCGAGTTCGATCCTGGCCGCCTCGAGCCCACCGAGCACGCCCTCTGAATTACCATCGCCAATCGCTTCGCGCACCAAGCCGATTCGCATTCCGTGAACATCCGTCCGCAGTGCCGCCGTGAAATGATTTAGAGCCTCGAGCGAAGTCGAATCGAGCGGATCGTGCCCACAGATCGCATCCAGCACCGCCGCCAAATCCGCGCTCGAACGGGCGAAGGGTCCAATCTGATCCAAGCTCGAGGCGAGCGCCACCAGCCCGTATCTCGAGACGCGCCCATAGGTTGGTTTCATACCGAGCGTGCCCGTGAACGCAGCGGGAAGTCGCACGCTGCCGCCGGTGTCCGTACCGAGCGAAATCGGCGTGATGCCCGCCGCAACCACCGCGCCCGAACCGCCACTCGAACCACCGGGAACCCGAGTTAAATCCCAAGGATTTTTGGTCACACCAAACGCACTGTTCTCGGTGCTCGAGCCCATGCCGAACTCGTCGAGGTTGACCTTGCCGATGGCGATGGCTCCAGCATTCAAAAGACGCTGAACCCCGGTTGCGGTGTACGGTGAAACGAAATGCTCAAGCGCCCTCGAGCCCGCCGTGGTGCGGGTTCCCTGCACGCAAAGGTTGTCTTTGAGCGCCACCGGAACGCCAGCCAAAACACCAACTGGTTCGCCTCGGGCAATGCCGGCATCGACCGCTTTTGCTTCATCAAGTGCGGTTTCGGAAATCGACAAAAAAATGTTCAGGTCGCCTGAGGCGCGGGCGGCGGAAAGCGACTCACGCACAACCTCCTCGGCACTGACCTCGCGTGAACGAATGCGGCGAGCAATCTCGAGGGCGGTCATGAATCGGATGTTACCAGTTCAATGTACAAGTACAGCGGTGGACATCGCCATGGACCAACCAGAAGATGCGAAGTGGACCCAACACTGTTCGCTTTACGCCCTTCAGATCCCTATTTTTGACCAGCGTAATCCTGCGCCCGAAACAGCGTGCCCGTTGTACCGTCATCCAACAGCACCGGAACCATCGCTCCAGGCAGCACCGAGTCAACTGCATTCGGTGCGTTTGGTCCGCCCAGGTCTGTTCTCAACCAGCCTGGGTCCAGCAGGTTCATCAAGATGCCGTGGCCTTTGAGCTCGTCAGCCGTATCGGCAACGTATTTATCGACCGCCGCTTTGGATGCCGCATAGGCTGACATCTCCGGTTGCTTTGCCACACCGGAGGTGACATTGACGATGCGCCCCCAACCCTTGACCTTCATTGCCGGAATCAGGCCATGACAAAGCCGAATCAACGAGATCGCATTGACTTCAAAGCTCAACCTGAAATCTTCGGCCGGAAAGTTCAGCCAGTCGCTGCGATAAGGGGTCATGACCGCCGCATTGTTGTAAAGAATATCGACCCCACCGGTTTTGGTCAAAACTGTTTCGATCAACGTATCGACTTGGCCCTGATCGGAAAGCTCAGCGCTGATTTGCAAAACCTGTACTCCTTTGGCTGTTAACTCCGCAGCAAGTTGCTCGGTGTGGGTGACATCTCGACTGTGCAAAACCAGATTGCACCCTGCGTTTGCCAAAGCCAGGCTGACCTGGCGTCCAATGCCTCGGCTTGCCCCGGTGACCAATGCCCATTTGCCTCGGATTTCTGATTTGCTCACGTCTGGATTCTAGGCTGTGTTGACATTTACCGCAACCAAATCATCACCGACGCGAACTGCACGAACGCCAAATAATTCCGAGCCAACTGATCAAACCGTGAGAACACCTTCTTGGCCATTAAGACAGCACCTGACGGGCCTGGGCAGCCGCCTGAACTGCTTGACCTTACTGAAGTTACGCAGCCTAATTCTGAGTCACTTCTCGATTGCTTCAAATCTCGATTGCAGATACACAGTGGTTGCGAAATCTAAATCCAAAACCCTCATCTCTGAGCGTTAAATGAGCAAATGGTCGATTTTGGGTCTCGAGA
>JANOWZ010000566.1:0-5553 GCA_031418155.1 Deinococcales bacterium | reverse complement strand
CGCTGATCAAAATTGGTCGAATGCGTCACCGAACTCAGGCGAATCAGCGAAAACCGGGACACGTCCTCGTTGCTGGTGGTGACACTGAAACCCGAACCGAACCCAATGCTGCCGGGAGCATCCGTGATGCTCGGACGGGTTGCGGGCGTGCCATCGTTGATAAAGAGATACGGTGGACTGAAAATCTCGGCGTTTTTGTAGACGGGCGCACCGCTGCCGGACCCGCCCGCCGAGATCACCCGACCGTCCGGTAAGAGTGCCGCCACGGAATGGTACAGACGGGGTTTCTGAGCGCTCGAGAGTGTTTTAAACCTTCCACTGCTCGGGTTCCAGAGTTCGGCGGCGAGCACCGATTGGGCCGGGTTGTTGAATCCGGCGCTGCTCGTGCCGCCCGTGACCAGCACCGTACCGTCCGGCAGCACGGTCGCGTTGTGCTGCCGTCTGGCAAAGGCCATCGAACCGACCTGCGTGGTGCCGGGTGTGGCCACATTCAAATCCAGGGTCAAGGCGGTCGCGGTCGGTGGATCGTTGCCACCAATCAAAACAACTTTGCCAGCGTCGTACATCACGGCGTTGCCATAGGTGCGCTCACCGTTGCTTGGATCAAAGCGTTGACCAACCGGTTGCCACGACCCGGATCCGTTCGTGTCCAACCAACCCATCGTTTTTTGTGGTCCAAGATTAAAGATTTTTCCGTTCGCCGCCAGAACGGTCATCGGGTAGTAACTCTGTGAGAACGGCGCGTTGGTCAGTTTCTTGAAACGCAATGAATCGGTGGCGGCGAGGCTCGAGCCGGACTGCCAGACCTCGGCGACCGTGACCCTCTCGGGTTTGCTGGGCTGGTCATCCGTGCCCGCAATCGCCAGCACATCACCGTTGCCGAGCACCGTTGCGCTCGGGTAAAAGCGTGGGAAGTTCATGTTCGGTCCGCGCGTCCATTCGAGCGTGTTCGCATCAAAAAAACTGGTGCTGCGTGTCCCCATCAAGTACCCGGTGCTCGAGGTGCCGAGTGTGCCACCGATGGCGAACAAACGCCCATCGGCCAGCAGCGAATGTCCGCTGCAAAAGAGTTTCGCCACCGCGTTGTTGATCTGCGTGACGCTGGTGTTGCCCAGCACATCCCAGAGGAAGGTTTTCGTGCGGTACGCCGCCGCGTTGTTCTCGTCGTACTCCCAGAAGATCACTTTGCCGGTCGGCAAGACCGCCAGGTGCACCGGTGGCGCGGGCAGTGGGATCACCTCTGACCATTTGCCCAAGGAACTCGAGCCGATCACGGGTGTTCGCACGGTCACGGTCACACTCGAGGATTTGCTGGCATCGAAGGTGCTGGTCGCTTTGATCGTGTACGTGCCGGGTGTGCCGGAGGCGAAACTGTACGGCCCGGTTCCCGTGACCGTCCCGGCTGGCGAGACCGCCCAGGTGACACCGCGCCCAAACGCGCCCGTACCGGTGAAGGTCAGGCTCAGGCTCGAGGCTTGATTGAGGTCCACGGTTGTTGGGTTGGCGGTCAATTGCAGGCTCGAGAGCGTGGGACCATCGGCATCATCCACATTGACCGTGATGCTGCCGGTTTTGATCGGATTGAAACTGCTGGTCGCTTTGATCGTGTACGCACCCGGCACGGTTGCCCGAAATTCGTATTTGTTGTTGCCAACACTGTTGATGCTGCCCGTGTTTGGTGAAACCACGAAGTTGATGCCCGTGCCATACGAACCGCGCCCATCAAAGCCAACCTCGAGCGTGCTCGGGTTGCCCAACGTGACCGGGTTTGGGGTTGCCTTCAAACTGATGCCATACAGGATTCCCTTCTGCACCTTGATGTTGGCACTGGCGCGTTTGCTCGAGTTTGCCAAGCTGATCGCTTGAACCGTGAATGTGCCCTCTTTGCTCGAGGAGAACACGGCTTTGTTGTTGGTGATCGAGAGCGTGCCACCGGTTTTTTCCCAACGCACGCGGTTTGCCGAATCACCAACCGTGGTGGCGGTGAAGGTCGTGCGTTGCCAGGTCAGCACGGTCGGTGGTTTGCTCGGTTTGAGCGTCACCGAACTGACCGCCTTGGCGACCAAATTGCCTTGAGCATCGGATTTTGGCACGGTCACAGGGTCCGACTCGAGCGTGATCGCAGCGCCCGCACCGATTTGCTTCAGCCGATACGTGTACGTACCGCCCGCCATCAGGCCGGTATCGGTGTAGGACGAGCCCTCAATCACCGCCACCGATTCGATGCCGAAACGGGCGGACTGGCGTTCAATCTGAAAAGAGGCGTTCGTTTCCTCGGGCCAATCGAGTTGTACGGCATCGCTCGAGATGGCCTCAGTGCGCAGACGGTTGGCTTGCGGCGGACGCAACGTTTCGGTTGCGGGGACGGGTGTTTGCGGCTGTGGCGACTGGCACGCCACAAAAGCCAGCGATACGGCAATGACGGCAACATACAGTGTCGATTTCACGGTTCCTCCGGGGGAAGGGTTGGCAAGCGGATCACGATCCCAAGGTGCGACCTGAATGCAACAGCATTCAGGGTGTGCTCTGGCCCGATTCTGGTTTTGAGGAAAGAAGACACCCGCTGCAAACGGGTGTTTGAAGATGAGGCCAGAATGAAGACCTGACCACATTTCTTCCCAAGAACATGAAGGCCAAATAAAATCACCTTCATCCAACGTCCAGGACGGGCAAAGTGAAACCGACGCAAAATACAAAAATCTCGCGTCATCGACGCAAATAAATAATGAACGCCACCTGGGTACTCGAGAGGCTCAGCTAAAATAAAGCAACCATCATGTCTCATGAGCAACAAACACTACCCATACGAAAACCCAGATTTGCTCAACAGGCTCGAGGTTTAGGGGGATTCAAAAGCAGTCCCGGATAAAACCCGAAGTGAACCTGACTCAAGCGCTCGACTCGGGTTCTGAACCGTAGCCGTGCCGAACCTGACACGGTTTGTCGTAACATCCAGGTACACCCGAATCAACTTCAACCGGTTTCGCCACACCGCTGAACGCGATCACGGGCTCGAGCTTCAGCCGTTTCGGTCTCGTCTGGTTCATTGGAGGTCGTGTGAACGCTGCCATCAACTCGATTCTTGGAACACTGTTCTTGCTCCTCGCCTTCGGCACGGTCTTCTTGATGTTCCGACTGTGGGGCTACCCGTTCGACAAGATCAAGCACCAAAGCGCCGCCCCGCCCGGCCTGATGCGCCTGCACCGCCTGATGGGTGTCGCCTACCTGCTGATCTACGTGATCCTGATGGCCCAAATGGTGCCTCGGCTCTGGACGTACCAGGTCGAATTTCCGGCCCGAACCGTGCTGCACATCGTCTGCGGCATCCTGATCGGCATGGTGCTGATCCTCAAAATCAGCATCTTGCGCTTCTTTCGGCATTTCGAGGAATGGATGCCAGCGCTCGGCACGTCCCTGCTGGTGCTGACGGTGGTGCTGACCAGCCTCTCGATCCCATTCGCGGTTCGTGCCCAAGGAGATGGACGAACCTTCAGCCCCGAGAACCTCGAGCGTGTCAAAACCCTGCTGCCACAGGCCGGTTTTGCTTCCGAGGTCAAGCTCGAGACGCTCGCCAGCGCCCGATCCCTGGATGCGGGCCGTCAAGCGATGGTCACGCAATGCGCCATCTGTCATGACCTGCGCACCGTTCTTTTGCGACCTCGCCCGCCCGCCGACTGGTTGCAGACCGTGGTCCGAATGGCCGAGAAACCCAACCCGAACGGCATCATCTCCGAACTCGAGCAGCAACGGATCGTCGCGTACTTGGTTGCGATCACGCCAGACCTGCAATCTTCGTTGCAAACAAAACGCCAACAGGCAACGCAAGTCTCGGGTGGTACGAACGGCGACCCGCAAGCCGTGTTTGAAAGCACCTGCTCGCAATGCCATCCGAGCAACCTGATCAAAAGCCACGATTTCAAAAAAGACCCCAGCAAGGCCCTGCTCGAACGCATGATCGTCAACGGCTTGAAGGCCAGCAAAGCCGACCTCGAGACCGTCCTGGCGCACCTTGACCAAACCTTTAAATGATCCAGGAGGCCGACGTGAACCCATTGACCGGCAAGACCTTCATCATCACCGGTGCGGGCGGAGCCATCGCCAGCGCCATCAACGCCAGCTTTCATCAGGCCGGAGCCAACCTCGCCCTCGCCGACCGCCCAGCCAACGCCGACCGCGCCCGAGATCAACTTGGAACGGGCCTCGCCGTACCCACCGACCTCTCGAGCTTGCAAGGGGCGCAAACGATGCTGAGGGCCACGCTCGAGCACTACGGACGGGTCGATGGTCTGATCCACACCGTCGGCGGGTTTGCCACCGGCAAGGTCTTGGATTCCAGCCTTGAGCAATACGAGCAAATGTTCGACCTGAACATGCGCACCCTCGTTCATGCCGTCACCGCCTGCCTGCCCGCCATCCTCGAGACGGGCGGCTTCATCGGTGGAATTTCTGCCGCGCAAGTCGCACGTGGCGCGGGCGGAGGGGTTGCCCTGTACGCCGCAGCCAAGGCCGCCGTCGCCCTCTACCTGAAATCGCTCGAGATTGAAGTGCGCGAATCCGGTTGCAAAGTCGGCGTGGTTTACCCGATGGGCGCGGTTGACACGCCCGCCAACCGGCGCGACATGCCAGACGTTGACCCGAAGAATTGGATCGATCCCAACGAAATCGGTGCGGCCTTCCTGCACATGGCGACCCGCTCGAATCAGGGACGGGTGGTTGAGATGCAGGTTTTCCCGCCGCGCTAAAAAGGCTTAAGCATGAATTCTCAGGCACCAATCTGGGATGAGAATGCTCGAGACGCGAGGCAAGGGCGAGGCGAGCCTCGCGCCCTACGATTCAACTCACGCCAACCAATCCTCTTCGGTCTGTGCTGCGCTCTCGAGGTCTGCCGCAACTTCATCTTTTCGGGTGGCCCACGCCGGAAACGGAAACGTGACCATGACCGGACTGGGCACTTCGGGTTGCTGCACGATCATCGTGCCGGGTTGCAAGATGCTGGCGCGAAGCCGAAACGCTCCGGGCAAGAATCGGTATTCGGGCCGTTCCGCCTCGGCGGGATCGAGACGACCGACGACACGAATGCTGGCGTTGGAAACAATCCGGCGTTCAACTTCGGAGGCCGTCTGTTGTGCCCCAATCAAAATGATCCCCAAGCTGCGCCCACGTTCGGCGATGTCCAACAAGACATCCTTGATCGGGCTTTCCCCCTCTCGAGGTGCGTACTTGTTCAACTCATCCAAAACTATAAACATGTATGGTGTTCTCGAGCCTTGACGTTCACGCTGGTCAAAGAGTTGCTTCAAGATCACGCCAACCACGAACATTTGCGCGTAAGCGTTCAAGCTGTGAATGTCCACAACTGTCAGTTGCGCCCGCATCGGATCGTCCTTGAATTGCGCCGCGAGTTTGGAATCAACATCGCCACGAATGATCGGTGTCAGGTGCTTGACCACGCCACGCAAGCGCCGAATCAACGCTTGGCGCGTGCCTTGCGGTTGCTTGCCGACCCAGCGCGGATCGCCCTCGCCATCGTTTTGATCCAAAAGTTTGTGCTCG
>JANOWZ010000565.1:0-2081 GCA_031418155.1 Deinococcales bacterium | reverse complement strand
CTCGAGAAAAACCGAGCGTTTGTTTTGAAAACAAGGTCAAAGCGAAAAGGTGAAAGGTCAAAGTAGAACCAAACTTTTCCCTTTTCCCTTTTACCTGGTCGTATACTTCTGACATGTACGCCAAAGACATTGCCGCACTCGAGGCGCTCGCGCTTTTACCCCGTGTGGTGCATGACGCAGAGGAACCCGATCCGGGCTGGTTCGGGCTGGGCGTGAACCTGCCGGGGCCACTCTGGGCGGAAGCACCGTCAGATTGGCCCGGACGTGTGACCTCGAGACCAGAGAACGCCCTGGGCAGCGTTTGGTTGGCTCCACCGTTGCGCATGAAGGAACTGATGCCGATGATGCGTCAGGCCAAAGATTTGGGTGCGCTCGCGGCGGGCATTGATTTCTCGAGGTTGGTCACGGATCGGGACACGCGCCCTCGAACCGCGAGTGAACTAAGCGAATTGAAATCTGCGGTTGGCCTGCCATTTATTGTTGCTGGCGTGCTTGACCCCAGGGATGCCGAACTCGCCTGTGAAGCCGGTGCGGACGTGATCCTGACGACCTCGAACCTCTCGAGTTTCTTGGGCGGTCCTGCCCTCGCCACGATGATTCCAGACATTCGGGATGCCATTGGCGAAGTTCCCCTTTGGGCTCGAGGCGGCCTGCGTGACGGTGCCGATGTCGTGCGTTACCTGGCGCTCGGAGCCGATGCGGTCGTCGTACCAGAGAATTTAAACCCTCACAAATTGCTCGAGGATTTGGCACAAGTCATGCGGGCCACGGGTTGTCACACCTTATCGGAGATCAGTTATGAACTTATTTTTGAACCCACATTTGATTGAAGGGCAAAGGAAAGATTAAAGATGAAAGATCAAAGTAAAACCCAGACGGTCTCAAGCATCCGGCCTTTACTATCCTCTTCTCTCTTTCCTCTTTTCTCTCGGGTTTCCCCATGATCGCGTTCGTCGAAGGCATTGTCGCCGCACAACGCGACTCGAGCGTGGTGATTGCCGTCGGTGGTGTCGGCCTGGAAGTCTTTGCGCCACGTTCGACCCTCGAACGTTGCACTCCCGGTCAAGTCGTGAAGCTCGAGACGTACTTGCTGGTGCGTGAGGACGCTCTGGCGTTGTACGGTTTCGCGGACACGGATTCGCTCGAGATTTTCAAATTGCTATTGGTGGTCTCTGGTGTCGGGCCACGTTTGGCGTTGGCGGCATTGTCGCAACTCACGCCATCTTTGATTGCTCGGGCAATTCTCGAGGAAGATGTTGGCACGCTTTCTGGCGTGTCTGGTATTGGCAAGAAAACGGCGGAACGCATTGCGTTGGATTTGCGCAATCGCGTGCCGGAACATTTGAAGGTCGGGCCAACCAAATCTGGCAAGAAGTCCGGCGAGAATCCTGCCTTCCGCGATGCCGTCGAAGCACTTGTCGCGCTCGGTTATCGGGAAGCACAAGTGCGAACCGCGATTCTGGGCTTGCTCGAGAAGGACCCGGATGCAAGCGCGGAATCTTTGATTCGGCAATCGCTTTCAAAATTGCGTTAACGCTCGAGGTTGAATTGATCCTCGCTTCGTTTAGGGCGAACATGGAGTTCTCTTGACCCAAGTCACGCACCTAACGGGCGGGGTCGCTCGCCCCCACAAGATATTGGCGTAGGGGCGAACTCATCATGCGACCGCATGTGTTACATGACGCTCGCCCGCGCCAGCACAGCCAGTGGAACCCGAGCTTGACTACCCAATTCGGTGTGGCGCTATCGGGATCACATGCACGTCATCTGGCACAGTCGATTGCCGCAGGATCAGCACGAAGCTCGAGGTTGGTGTGATTGGGTACGGGGCCCAATGCCAGGTTCCAGCGTGCAGCAGAACGGCTCGGGTGTGATCAAGTTTGAAGGCCCGCAAGCTCGAGAGGTCCAGATCACCGGGTGGTCCGAAGACCATCAGGCTTTCACCTTCGAGCGGAATGAAGGCTTCGGGTGTGTGCAGGTGACGTTCAATGTCCTCGAGAATCGGTTCGCGCTCAAACGCATGCAGGAAGCTGAGCACGCCATCGTTCTCGAGGCCGCTCAGGTCGGCTTGGGCGTGCCAG
>JANOWZ010000564.1:0-3386 GCA_031418155.1 Deinococcales bacterium | reverse complement strand
TAAAGCCAGCGTTCACCTTGACACCAACCGTGTGATTGATAAGATTTCGCCGCTTCTGTTCAGTGGTTTCGCTGAGCACATGGGCCGCTGCATTTACGAAGGCATTTACGAACCGGCCTCGCCGCACGCCGACGAAAATGGCCTGCGCAAAGATGTGCTCGAGGCGTTGCGTGAGATCAACTTCCGCACGATCCGCTATCCGGGCGGCAATTTCGTCAGCGGCTACCGTTGGGAGGATGGCATCGGCCCGAAGTCCGAGCGTTCGAACCGGCGCGAACTCGCCTGGAAATCCATCGAGAGCAACCAGTTCGGCACGAATGAATTCATGGATTTTTGCAAGAAGGTTGGTGCTGAACCGATGATGGCCGCCAACCTCGGCACGGGCAGCATTCAGGATGCGGCCAACTTGGTCGAGTATTGCAATTCCAGCAGCGGTTCGCACTACGCGGATTTGCGCATCAAGCACGGTTACAAAGACCCGCACAATGTTCGCTACTGGTGCCTCGGCAACGAGATGGATGGCCCCTGGCAGATCGGGCATCTCGAGGCGAACGAGTACGGCATGAAGGCGAAAGAGGCCGCGAAATTGATGCGCACGATTGACCCGGACCTCGAGTTGATCCTGTGTGGTTCCTCGAGCACGGGCATGCCAACGTACCCGGAATGGGATCGGATCGCGCTTGAGCACACCTGGGAGCAGGTCAATTATTTGTCCTTGCATTACTACGCCGACAACAAGACGGACGACACACCAAGTTTCTTGGCGATGACCGCGCAGTTTGAATCTCAACTCGAGACGTTGGCTTCAACCTTGAATTACGTCAAGGCGAAATTGCGTTCCAAGCATGATGTGTACTTGTCATGGGACGAGTGGAACGTCTGGTATAAAAACATGGACATGGATGGCGGTTGGACGCACGCGCCACGCCTGATTGAAGAGGTTTACAACCTTGAGGATGCTCTGGTTGTCGCGCAGTGGCTTTCAGTCTTCTTACGCAAGTGTGATGTACTGAAGATCGCTTGCATCGCACAGATCGTCAATGTGATCGCGCCGATCCTGACGACCACAAATGGCATGTTGAAACAAAGTACCTTCTATCCGCTCGAGCAATTCAGCAAGCACGCCTCGGGTGTTTCGCTCGATGCGCTGGTCAAAGTCTCGAGTTACGAAACCAAACGTTTCGGTGAAGTGCCACTGTTGGATGTCTCCGCCAGTTACGACGAGGAACACGCTCGGGGTGCGGCATTCTTGGTCAACCGCAGCTTGGATCAAGCGCTCGAGGTTGAAATCAACTGGCAGGGAAGTGTGCCGACTCGAGTCACGGGAGCTTGGCAAATGTCCGGCAGTGATCCGAAAGCCGCAAACAGTTTTGAGAACCCAAATGTTGTGACCTCGAACCCAATTTCTGGTGTGGTTGTGAAAGATGGTCGCATCACATTGACTGTCCCGCCGCTGTCGTTCACGACGATCACCGTTGGGCACTGAAAGAATTGAAGCAATGACTCAAATCAATTTCTCAGTCCGGTTTCGGGCCACAATTGCCGTCGTGCTCGGCCTGAGTTTGATCTTCGGTCAGGCGTTCACGCAAAGCAAAAACTCGAGCATCGAGCCGACGGGCGACATTCACGCCCACGATCCGAGCATGATTCACGCGGGCAAGTTTTACTACATCTTCGCCACCGGTGACGAGGGTGGCCTCAGCGAAGGCAGCGTTCAGATCAGGCGCTCGAGCGACATGTGGGAGTGGGAATTTTCTGGCACGCTCTTTGAGACGATGCCAACTTGGATCACCAAGGAGATCGGCCCGGTTCCGAACCTTTGGGCTCCTGATGTTTCTTACGCGAACGGCAAGTTCCTTGTCTATTACGCCGCCTCGCATTTCGGCACGAACGAATCGGTGATTGGATTGGCCACAAACACGACACTCGATCCGAACAACCCAAACTACAAATGGGTGGACGAAGGTTTGGTCTTGCGTTCCAGGCCTGGCACCGACAACTGGAACGCGATTGATCCCAACCGTGTTGTGGATGCCAAAGGTCTGGCGTGGCTGGTTTTTGGCTCGTTCTGGGATGGCATCAAACTGCGCAAGCTTGACGCGAAAACTGGGAAACTCTCGAGTCAGGACCGCACGCTGTACCCGCTGGCCTCACGCAATGGTGGGGCGATTGAAGCGCCGAGCATCGTCTATCACGGTGGGTACTACTACCTTTTCGTTTCGTTTGACACCTGTTGCAAAGGCGCGGAGAGCAACTACAAAATCATGCTGGGTCGCGCCAAGAACATCACCGGGCCGTACCTGGAAAAAGATGGCTGGCCGATGCTGGCTGGCGGTGGCGACCTGGTGCTCGAGGGTCACGACCGGGTGCGCGGGCCGGGAGGACAAACGGTGTTCGAGGATCAAAGCGTTTTTCGAATGATCTACCACTACTACGATGCCGAGGTTTCTGGCGAGATTAAATTTGCGCTCGGGACGCTCGAGTGGGGCCAGGACGGTTGGCCTAAATTGCGATGAGGCCGATTTCCGGTGTGACGGTGAATGATGGTCGAATCACGTTGATCGTGCCGCCATTGTCATTCACGAGGATCATGAACCCGAAATGTTGATCACGCTTGGGCGGGCGGTGACACCTTCACCATGCTCAATCACGGGCGCGGTTACAGAACGTTCAAGAAGTCGGATGCCACTCGAGAGCACCCGTTGCAGATGATGGCGGACGGCGAAGGACTTGAAGCGCTGGCAGTTGAGTTGAAACTGATCGCCAAGAAAGACCCAACCAGTGCGGCGCAAATCGAGCATCGGGCTGCCGAGAATTTGCATCGAAGGGAAAGACCAAGCTCGAGGGCAGGCGTCTAGACCTTCCCGAAGTCGGTCATGGGCTTGAATACTTAGCATTCGCCAGCACACGAATTTGCAACTTGCGTGCTGGACGATGGTTTGGGCAATTTTTTCTGAATGAGCGGTACGCCAGGAGTCGGCGGGGACCAAAACAAAACAGCCGATGAACGTGAGGGTACGGCTAGTCAATAGTCCGGAACATTTTCAGTAGCTGTGTTCACGACGTAAACGACGTTTTCTCGAGTTGGCGACAATTAACGCAAGGTCAGGGCTTTCGGTGAGATGACTTTAATTCGATTCGCGTGCAGCACGAGATAAGCTCGGATTTCAACGTTTCTTGTGCCAGTCAGGGTGTTTCGGTATTCGCGTAACAGATTTCTGGTCCGCAAATAGTTTCCGGACTATTGAAGACCTGTTGCGTCATAAAGTCCGAACCGGCAGAATCAGATCATGTTCACCGCCGCTCAACTCCAAAAACGACCCGCAGCGTTCCAACGCCTGACTGGAGTCACACCCGAGGAATTCGACAGCATCGTTGAAGCGTTT
>JANOWZ010000563.1:0-2624 GCA_031418155.1 Deinococcales bacterium | reverse complement strand
GCGGGCCACAGCACCAGTGGATTCAAAAATCCGGCTGCCCCAGCCATCGGCGCGAGGCCCTGACCGCCACGGAAGCCAAACAACACCGGCCAGCAATGCCCGACCCCAACCAAGAGTGGCGCGAACCACTCGAGTCCGGGGGTCCAGGTATGCATCATCCAGGCCACCAACACGCCCTTGCCAACATCGAGCGCGAGGATGCTCAGGCCAACACCCCAACCGAACTGCCGCAGCATCCCAGAAAAACCCGGAAAGTCCCTTGCACGCACGTCTCGACCCAAGGCCCGAGAGACCAGCACCCCGAATTGAAGCGAACCGATCAGGTAGGCGAGCAACGAAACCAGGACGATTGTCACGCCTCGAGTCTACGGTTTCACATGAAATTGTTCACAACGCCATCAGAACAGGCCGTTAGACTTACGCAAATTCTGATGCTCGAGGTGAAAGATGCGTTCAAACATGATGATTTTCGGTGGTACAGCCGTTCTCGGATTGAGCCTGGTCTTGGCGGCCTGCAACAACAACACCACACCTCCAGTCGATACCGGCGGTGGTGTCACTGTGCCCGCCATCAGTGGCTTTACGTATGTGCCCGCAGACATCACGATCAAGGTGGGAACGGAAATCACGCTTCCGGCTGAACCTGGCCATCCACTCAAAGGGGTGACTTCCGAGGCAGACAACCCGATCCCAGCCCTCAGCACCGCCCCGGTCAAAGTCACCTTCAATAAGGTGGGCAAATTTACCTTCCATTGCCAGTTTCATGGAACCGCGACCACGGGCATGAAAGGCACAGTCACCGTCACCAACTGACAACCAACGCTCGAGCCGGTAGTATTTGAGCCATGCAAGCCCAAATCGTTCTGGCGGACGCGATCACGCTCTGTGCAACCCAGCCTCAGGCGCAAGCAGTTCTTTGCGTCAACGGCTGGGTTCAAGCTGTTGGAACCCGAGAAGACATGCTGGCCTTGGCCCCTCGAGCCGAGGTTCTGGACTTTCGTGGGCATTTTTTAACACCCGGATTGACCGATGCGCACATTCATTTGGTCAGTTACGGCTTCGCCCTGGAGCATTTGGATGTCTCCGAAACCAAATCCTGGCGCGAAGCCACCCGTTTGATTGGGGATCGGGCGGCGGACCTCGAGCCTGGAGCCTGGTTGATCGGTGCGGGATTTTCGCGTTCCACCTGGAATCTGGACGGTTATCCGCTGGCCGCCTGGTTGGATGAGGTCGCGCCGAACAATCCGGTGCTGATTTCCTCAAGGGATTACCACACCGTCTGGGTGAATTCTTTGGCGTTACAACTGGCAGGAATTGATGCGGGCACTGCCGACCCGGACGCTGGTGTGATCGTCCGTGACGATCACGGTCAACCATCGGGCACACTGCTCGAAACGGCGATGCTGTTGGTGCGACGGGCGATTCCAGCGGCAAGCATGACCGATTCGATTCGGGCCGCCCAAGCCGCCGCGACCGACATGGAATCCCGAGGCTTCACCTGCGTTCACACGATGGCTTACGAACCACCAGAACATTTGCGGGCCATGCTTGAACTCGAGGCACAGCACGCCATGCCGTTGCGCATCTGGGCAAGCCTGCCGCACACGGACCTTGAGCATCTTCAAGCGATTGGCTTGCGCGGCGGCACCGGCAACCGGGTTCGACTCTGTGGCGTTAAATTCTTTGCCGATGGCGCGTTGGGGGCACGAACCGCGCACATGCTCGAGGATTACTTAGGATTTCCGGGCGAGCGCGGAGTGAGTGTCGATTCTGGTGAAACCATCCTGGAACGCGGTCGAATCGCGCTCGAGCTTGGCTTTTCACCGGTTGCCCACGCGATAGGTGATGCCGCGAACCGCACGGTGCTGAATGCCTTTGAGCAACTCGCTCCGTTGGCTCGAGCCCAAGGGGTACGCATCCGCCTTGAGCACGCTCAGCATCTGCACCCGACTGACATTGCACGCTTTGGGAAATTGGGCGTTGTTCCGGGAATGCAGGCGGTTCACATTCCCGGAGACACACGCAACATTGACACGCTTTTGGGCGCAACCCGAGCCAGCAACAGTTACGCCTTTCGCAGCCTGATCGAATCCGGCGCAACCATCGCGCTCGGGTCGGATGCGCCGATAGCCACCCCGGACCCGATGTTGGGCTTTGCCGCCGCCATAGACCGGCAAGACCCGAATGGCAAGCCGTGGCATCCAGAACAAGCCATGACCAGGCTCGAGACGCTGCTCGGTTACACCCGCAACGGGGCGTTCGCGGCGGGCTGGGAGGGCTGGTACGGGCAGGTCGCACCCGGATTCGCCGCCGAATTCACACTTTGGGATGGCAATCCGACGATCAAAACCGCCAAACCGTTGCGGACGCTCAGGCCGGGACTCGAGGTTGTATGAACATCCAAAACAGAACCGGTCTGCGTAGGCTCGAGTATGCAGTTGAACCACCGCAATGCAGCCTCGACTGAACACGGCCAAAACGCACCGGGGCCGCAAACAAACCAGGGTGGGTCAATCGGGTATGATCGCAAAGATTCTATGACCCTCGAGAAACTCAACGACGCAGAACTTGTGATGCACATCGCAGCCGGTTCCGAGGCGGCCCTGTGCGAGGTCTATGATCGT
>JANOWZ010000562.1:0-2731 GCA_031418155.1 Deinococcales bacterium | reverse complement strand
CTGATTCCCTTTACCGGTCAGCGGGCAAACGGTACGCTCAACGCATGGCAAAAATCTGCCCAGACCACAAACTCGAGGCGGCCCAAGACCTGTTTGACGAGAACCCAGACGAGGGCATCGACGCACTGCAAAGCCTGCTGCGGCAATACCCATCCGATCTGGACGTGCGCCTCTCGCTCGGGCGGGCGTACCTGGAATCAGATGAACCAGACGAGGCGCTCGAGCACTTGGAATTCGTCACTGAGCGCAAGAAAACCGCGAACACGCTCTCGTTGCTGGCGGCCTGCTACGCGATGCTCGGCATGGAATTCACCGCGCAGGTCACGGCCCGCAAAGCCAGCGAGCGTGGCGCGAAGATCAATCCGGCACTGTTGGACCTCGAGGTTCAATTACCACCTGGCGTGCGTGACAAGGACATGTTCGAGTTTGAACGCGCCCGCTGGCAGGTCAGCACCGGTCGCTTCAACCCGGCACTGGCCAACCTCAAACGCTTCAACACCCGGTATCCCGGCTTCCTGCCGAGCCTGAACACGATGGCCTTGGCCCTCTACCAGGCGGCAGACTTTGAATCCTCACGTCAGGTCTCGCTTGGGGTGCTCGAGGTGGATGGCAGCAACGTGCACGCGCTCAAGAACCTGGTCTGGTTGGATTTGATCACGCTCGGGCAGGAATCCGCGCAGGTCTGGCGCGAGAAACTACTGACGGCTCCGGCCTCGCAGCCCGGTGAGTTCGCGGCCAAAACCCAGGCGCTATTGTTGCTCGAGGCGTGGGGGGGAGCGCTCGGGGTGGTACAGGTCTTCGAGGCGTTCGATCCGGGTGAGGGTCGTGGCGTTCCGCCAGGAATCGCCGAGTTGATGTCGGATTACCGTGATGAGGCGGTCAGGCAACTTGGAGCGCAATCTGCTCAGCAACTCGGGCAGACCACACGCAACGCGCTCAAGCGAAACAACGCAGAAGAAAACGTCCTCCAAGATGGAGCGCAAGCGTTCAAAGATCTCGAGGCGCTCGAGGCCCAATTGACGGTGGGGCGTGAACCGTTGATCACGCTTGATGACCTGCTGCCAACCGCGTTTGAACAGCGTTGGGCCACACCGAGCAAGCACATCAGCAAGACGGTCGCGGAGGACTTGCGGCGCATTCCGGGTTGGTTGTCACTCGCGCCATCACAGCTTGGTTTTCTCGCGGCAGGTTCAATCCGTTGCATCGCCCTGGCGTTGCTCGAGGCGAATCCGCCCATTCCCGTACCGGTTTTTCCACTGGTTTCCACACCGGACTCAGCGCCAGACTCAGACTCCGAGCCAGTCTCAGACCCATCCTGGTTTGAGGTTTTGCGCACCGTCGCTCTCGAGGGTCCCGGCCTGCTCTCGGGCCGCTTGGCGCTCCTTGAGGTCCTGACCGACCGTGACCTGCTGCCCGCCAACAGCGGCATCCTCATTCCCGGCTGGCCGCACCGAGAGGCCCCTATTCGCCTCTCGACCAACCCGGACGATCGGCCCGCACCCACCGGTGAGGCGATGGCGTTGCACTCGCAGGCGGTGGCTTTAACGCAGCAACAAAAATTCGAACAGGCCCGCAGGCTCTACACCCGGTTGTTCCAAGACCTGCCCGAGAACTTCATGATCGAGTTCAACCTTGCCGGGTGCGAGTACCATCAAGCGCACCTGCGTGAACGCGGCATTGAGCGCATCAAGAAAGTGAACCTCGAGCATCCGAACTACCTGCAAGCCCGAGGTTCGCTTGCCGGAATTTACCGCGAGCAGGGCGACCTGCGAACCGCCAGCGAACTGCTCATTTGGCCGGAGGTCGATGTGGCCGGTGAGCAGGATTACGCGCAGATGACCGCGATGCTCGGCCTGGTCTGGCTCGATCAAGACCATGACATGACACAGGTGATCAAACTCGATGCGTTGCTGCAAGCCATCGCGCCGGAACGTCCAGTCGTCAGGCTGTTCAAGCAACAGTTGGTGCGCCGCGTGCTCGAGACGATGGAATCGATCCGTGATGGCCTTGATGACTGGGACGATGAAGATGACGACCTGGATGGATCGTCAACACTGGAGGATGCCCTCTCGAGGGTGATCGATGTGTCACGACGAACCAGCGGATGAGTGGTTGCTTCACATCCACCTCCCACCGCTTGCGTTCTTCGGTTTGGGGTGCCTGGGGGATGGTTGATGGCTGAACGGGTTAGCGATTTTGCATTTATCTTACATTCGATATAAGGCAATTGGCTGATGCAAACCTTGAATCCGTCTTGGTACAACCAACCCTTGGTGAACCATGCGAATCCTGACGATCAGCGACATTCACGGCCAGTACGACACCTTCCGCCTCGAGCACCTTCCCGAGGTGGACGTGATCTTGATGGCTGGCGACCTGACCAATTTCGGATTGCGCCCACCCGTGAACTACCAACTTCAGGCCGAACGCGAACTCGAGCAAGCGCGAGCCTGGTTCGAACGACTTCATCAACACTGCCCACAAATCCTCTGGGTGCAGGGCAACCACGACATTGACCTACCCGATGATTTCCTCGAGCCGTTCGCGCGAAACATCCGCGATCAAAGCGTCACACTTCTTAACCCTAGGGTCAATACCAGGAGTTTAAGGATCAAGCTGCACCAGCACGGCGTTTCTTCGCGTACCCAGACATTTTCACCTTCACCGCTCGAGGATTCCGTCGTTCACATCTTCGTTCCGGTAACAACAAATTCTCAACATCCACCACCAA